>JANQHU010000087.1 GCA_028282485.1 Bacillota bacterium | reverse complement strand
CGATAATGGTACCTTGAGACAGATAATCCCCTACTTTCGCCCGCCGGACCAGGCCTACTTCCGGTTTAATCTGCTCCTCCAAACGAATCCGGCCAGCTCCTAAACCCATGGCGATCAGGCCTAGTTGGCGACAGCTAATGGCCTCAACATACCCACTGGTCTGGGCGATTACTGGAATGATTACGTCGGCCTGGGGCAAATACTTGGGGTCATCAACCACACGCCCCTCCCCCCCTTGGGCAACTACCCATTCCCGAAACCGGGCGAGCCCCTGCCCCTTATTTAGGAGATCCGTCGCCAACTGATATCCTGAGGAAAAAGAGGCTGCTTTACCAGCCAAATAAATCATATAACCGCTCAAAGTTAACGATAACTGAGTTAAATCGGTTGGACCTTCTCCCCGCAGGGTTTGAATGGCTTCCGCCACTTCCAAACTATTACCAACGGCATAGCCCAAAGGCTCTGCCATATTACTTAAAACAGCGATAAAATCTTTGCCCGCTCCTTTCCCAATCTCCACCATAGTAACGGCTAACTGCCGCGCCTGTTGGTAGTCCGCCACGAAAGCCCCGTCGCCAAATTTTACATCTAAAACGACCCCATCTGCTCCGGCAGCCAATTTCTTGGAAACAATACTACTAGCAATCAGGGGAATGCTCTCCACGGTGGCGGTTAAGTCCCGCAGGGCATAAAGTTTTTTATCTGCCGGAACCAGATTACCGCTTTGGGAGACTAGCGCCAATTGCTGAGCAATTACTTGGGCCAAAAACTGCTCCCGGGTTAAAGTAGTCCGAAAGCCAGGGATGGCTTCCAGTTTATCAATGGTCCCGCCTGTATGGCCCAAAGCCCGGCCGGACATTTTAGCTACGGGGACCCCGGCTGCCGCTACTAAGGGCAAGACCACCAAGCTAGTTTTATCCCCCACTCCCCCGGTACTATGCTTATCTAGCTTGGGACCGGGAATGGGACTTAAGTCGAGGCGCTCTCCCGAATCCGCCATAGCCAGAGTAAGGGCGGTACACTCGGCAAAACTCATTCCCCGAAAGAAGACAGCCATGGCCCAGGCACTGATTTGGTAATCAGGAATCCGGCCTGCTACAAAACCTTCCACTAAAAAACGCACCTCTGCCGGGCTTAGCTCCTGACCCTCCCGTTTTTTCCAAATCAAATCATAGGCTCGCATCATTTGGAGGGGCTCCCTTGCTTAATTAGTGCCGCAAAATCCTGGCCTACCAGCCAAGGCTCTAAGCCGAACCAGACCGCTAAGGTAGCCGCAAGATCAGCAAAGCTCTCTCTAATCCCCAAAGAGAGATCGGAGCCTACCTCGGGCCCGGTAATTAGTAGAGGAGTATATTCCCGGGAGTGGTCCGTACTGCTGGTCGTGGGATCGCAACCATGATCTCCCGTCAGAATTAGGAGATCTCCTGCCCGCAGCTTTGCTAAATTGGGCCCCAACCACTGGTCAAAAGCTTCCAAAGCCTTTCCGAAACCAACCACATCATTGCGATGGCCATACTCCATATCAAAATCAATACAATTGGCAAAGACTAATCCGGTAAAATCTTTTGTCAATAATTCACTAACAAAGGCTAAAGTCTCAGCGTTATTATGGGTGTGATTAGAAGCCGTCAAACCACGAGAGCAGAAAATATCTTCAATTTTACCCACTCCATAAACTGTATAGTCAGCGGCCTTTAATTTTTCTAAAATAGTCGGTTGCACCGGAGGTAAAGAAAAATCCTTTCGCCCAGCAGTGCGGTAGAATTGGCCGGGACTCCCCCGAAAAGGACGAGCAATAACCCGGCCCACGCCATAGTCCCCTTGTAAAATCTCCCGGGCTATTTCACAATAGTCATAAAGTTGCTTTAAAGGAACTAACTCTTCGTGAGCGGCAATCTGAAAGACACTATCCGCCGAAGTATAAACTATTAAAGCTCCCGTATCCAGATGCGCGGCACCAAACTCATCAATAACGGCTGTCCCTGAGGCCGGGATATTGGCTAAAGTAGCCCGGCCGGTTCGCTCTGCAAACTGCTGCATAATGGTGGCCGGAAATCCTGTCGGAAAAACCGGAAAAGGCGCTTCTAAAACCAGCCCCGCCATCTCCCAATGGCCCGTAGTGGTATCTTTGCCCCGAGACTTTTCCGCCATTTTGCCGTAGGCTTTACCGGGGACCTGATTGGAAAGCCCGGGAACTTCAATTATTTTTCCTAACCCCAGTTTTTCGAAATTAGGTAAAGTCAGCCCTCCCAAAGCCCGGGCTGTATTTCCCAAAGTATTACTGCCCGTATCTCCAAACAAATGAGCATCGGGAAGCTCCCCGACCCCCAAGCCGTCTAAAACAATTAAAAAGACTCGCTGCACTTTATTCATGACCATATCTCCTTATTTTTAAAAAAAGTTACTTGATTAATTCATCGTAACTTGGCATTGAACTAGTTTCATCCCATTCTTTTAAGTAAGCTATTTTTAATTCTTCTAATGCTCTTGAATAATCAAAAATCAATAGTTGTAGTCCTTCATTATCCACTTCTTGATTTTTTTTTTGGTCATTTAATAAACATTCTAAATTCTTAATTTCTTCTTTTATAGCTTGTATAGATAATCCAATTGTAGAAATATGAATATCATGTAACATTATCTTATTCCTTTAATTTTCATTAATTTCTCTCATAACCAACTGTTTCCTGCTTGGGCAAAAAATAATTTTTGAGAAAAACTTTTATTAAAGTTTATTCAATTCTCTCTTTAGTTATCCTTCACAATATTATTATTAATAAACTTCCCGCTACATAGAACCTCATTTCGACTGGTTCCCTCTAAAAAAATATTACTGATGTACCAATGGTTAAATTCTCGCTGGATTCTGGCACCATTATCATAAACATGGTCTTTCTTTTGGGTATAATGATAAGAGATTTTATCCAACTTGACCCGGGCTCCCTTGCGTTCTCCCAGAATATTTAAAGCATTAACCACATAAACCTCGGCTTTGGTGATCTTTTCCTGGTCAAACAAGACGGACAAATTACTAACTATAGCATCATCGGCATTTTTGGAAATTAGCAGCACCGATTCATAATAAGTCCTGCCGGAATCCCAACCGCAATTTTTTAAGAAAATATTTTCCACCACACAATTAGGTGCATCGAGGTAAATTCCAATGGGAAATCCTTCGAAATAGGAATTTTTTAAGACGGTTCCTGGTTGCAAACGAAACCCGGCGGCCGAACGGCTATTGGGGATGGTCTGATCAGCTGCTTTATTAGTGGTAGCCTTGCGAAAATCTAGATTAATAATCCGCAGTCCGTCAAACTCATTTTGATAACCCCGAAAAAAAACATTATCCGCCCAACCTCTGAGACCGATGCTAATATTCCGAAACTTACACCTTTTAATTACCCGGTTAATGGTGAAACGTTTGGCGTTACGTAAAACAATATTGCTAAAGGAATTATCTGTGCCCCCTTCTCCTAAATAAAAGGCGCCCCCGCTGGAATTAATATTGGAGACAGTATGCCCTATCCCGGAAATATCCAAACCATAATCCACATTGCCATTAGTGATAATAAAGCCTAAGGTGCCCCCGTGAGCATCAATGGATATGCTTTGGGAATTTTCAGCGGTAATCCCGTTAATGCTATTCCACATGGGAATGGCAATTCCAGCTCCCGCTCCGGCGGTTACCGCATGGCGACAACCATTGGCATGAATATTGCGCACATTTATGTATTTGGAGCCATTCACCACCGCGATTCCGTAATTTAGCCCTAAATTATTCGTGCCGCCGATCACCGTAATATTTTCTACTAAGGCTTCCCGGCTAAGGCTAATGGTCACCCCAGAATTATTCTGGTTAATAGTCTTAATATTGCGTACCACGGCTCCCTCACAGCGATCCAGCCAGATTCCCGAACCACTAACATCTGTGGTGCGCCGTCGGCGAATGGTCAAATCGGAGATCCCCACATTGCGTACCGGGCTAAAAACTTCGACTAAGGCCTGCTCCTCCCCATCTTCCGCCAGATCTTTTACTAACAAATCCAAGGTGGCCCTTTCGGTAAAATCTACGGCTTGGGGAGTAGCTCCGGCTACTTTCAACAATTCCCCATTAAGATAATACTTGCGGATGGGGAGGCCTTCATCCCATTCGGCCGTAAAGCGCCGCTTGGTACGGTAGACGATAAAATCGCCGCTTAAAGCATTATTATTGATCTCATTGCGATTCTCGCCGGCGCGGAGATCCTTGGTTTGTTTCAATTTGGTGATGATCACCGGAGCCGTCTTTAAGACCGGGCCAAAGCTTCCTTCTCCCGCATCAATGATACTTAAATCCCGGCCCGCCCCTTTCAGCCAAATTCGGGAAGGAATGGCAATAGTTTTGGATACCAAATAACGGCCCGGGGGCAGAAATAAGATGCCCCCTTCCCGGGAAGTCAGCTCCTTAATTGCTTTAGTAAAAGCTGCGGTACTATCTTTTTCCCCCTTGGGATCGGCTCCATAAGAAAGGAGGGAAACCATCTGTTTGCTTTTATTTTTAAAACCAAATAAATTTTCCGGGGACCAAGCCAGACTCGGCTGAGCCAAATAGCTTGCTTCATTAACTAACATGAATAATAAAGCGAGCCCGAGCATTAAAAGTTTCCGTTGCATTAGCTAACTCCTTTCCATTCCTCAATTTAAAATAAGGTTAACTGATCCGTCTCCGGCAAGCCCTTAAGGCAACCGTGCTTTAGCAAAACTTCAATAACGGCGGAGGTTAACCGCGCCCTAGACTTTAAGTCTTCAATGGAAATAAACTCTTCTTCCTGACGGGCCACGGCAATATATTGGGCGGCATTCTCTCCCAAGCCTTGCAAAGCTGCCAAAGGTGGCAGGAGACCTTCTGGAGTTATCTGAAACCGGGCTGGTGCCGAACGGTAGAGATCTACTCTTAAAAAATTGATGCCCCGTAACATGGCTTCCAGAACTACTTCTAAAATGGTAATCATATTCTTTTCTTTTTGAGTTACTTCATTACCTTTGGCCCGAATTTGACCAATGGTCTGCCGCACCATTTCCGGACCCTGGACTACAATATCCGCATCAAACTCATCGGCCCGGACACTAAAATAGGTGGCGTAAAAGCTCTCCGGATGATGGACCTTAAAATAAGCAATCCGAAAAGCCATCATCACGTAGGCCACGGCATGGGCCTTGGGGAACATATATTTAATCTTTAAACAAGACTCAATATACCAATCGGGAACTTCATGTTCTTTCATTAGGGTAATCTCGTCTTCTACCAATCCCTTTCCTTTACGAACCTTCTCCATAATTTTAAAAGCACTTTTGGCCGGGAGCCCTTTAAAAATCAGATAATTCATGATATCATCCCGGGTACAAATAACCTCTTTTAAGGTAGCAGTACCCTGGCGAATTAACTCCTGAGCATTACCCAGCCAGACATCGGTCCCATGGGAGAGCCCCGAAATATAAATTAATTCTGAGAAAGTAGTCGGTTTGGTTTCCTCTAACATCTGCCGTACAAAGCCCGTCCCAAACTCCGGAATAGCTAGGGAGCCCAAGTCAAATCCTAAATCCTGAGGGGTAAGCCCCAGGGAATTAATACTAGAAAATATTTCCATAGTTTTCGGATCATCCATAGCCACACTGCGGGGATCAATCCCCGTGAGATCATGGAGCATTCGAATCACCGTAGGATCATCATGCCCTAAAATATCTAATTTAACCAAGCGGCCTTCTAAAGCCCCATGGTAATCAAAGTGGGTGGTAATCCATTCCGCTTTTTTATCATTAGCCGGATATTGGACCGGGGTAAAGTTATAGACCTCCTGTCCCTTGGGGATAACGTACATTCCCCCCGGGTGCTGGCCCGTAGAACGGCGCACCCCAGTACAACCCTTGACTAAGCGGTTAATCTCCGCTTGGCGCAATTTAATCCCGTTTTCCTCCATATAACCTTTCACAAAACCAAAAGCCATTTTTTCAGCCAAGCCGGTAACCGTTCCGGCGCGATAAACAGAGCCTTCCCCAAAGAGTTCTTCGGTATACCGATGCACCTTAGGTTGATAATCCCCGGAAAAATTCAAGTCAATATCTGGTTCCTTATCCCCTTCAAAACCCATAAAAGTAGCAAACGGAATATCCTGACCGTCTTTAATTAAGTCTGCCCTACATTGGGGACATTTTTTATCAGGCAAATCGTAACCTGAACCAATTGAGCCGGTTTCCTTAAACTCACTATAACGGCATTCCGGGCAACGGTAATGCGCCGGCAAGGGGTTAACTTCGGTGATGTTACACATAGTTGCCACAAAGGAGGAACCAACCGAGCCCCGGGAACCAACCAGGTAACCATCATCCAAAGATTTTTTGACTAATTTTTGGGAGGTCAAATATAAGACGGCATAACCATGCCCAATAATACTCTTTAATTCCCATTCCAAGCGTTCTTTGACCAAGTCCGGCAAAGGATCTCCGTAAAGTTCCGTAGCCTGAGTGTAAGACATTTCCCGAATCTCGGTTTCCGCCCCCTCAATTTCCGGGGGATAGAATTTATCCGGCAAAGGACTGACTTCCCCGACTTGCTGGAAGACCCAATTGGTATTTTTGACTACTACCTCAAAGGCCAAATCCTTTCCCAAATAACTAAACTCCGTTAACATCTCTTCGGTGGTCCGAAAATATAGGGGCGTTCCCTTATTGGCATCTTCAAAACCTTGCCCCGCCAGCAAAACCCGGCGATAGATCTCTTCATAAGGGTGCAAAAAATGGACATCCCCGGTAGCCACTACTGGCTTGCCTAATTTCGCCCCGATTTGACAAATGCGCTGATTAATTTCTTGTAATTCCTCCCGATTTTTCAAGCGACCTTTATCAATTAAAAATTGGTTATTCGCCAAAGGTTGGATCTCTAAATAATCGTAAAAGGAAGCAATCTCTTCGATTTTTTCCTCGGGAGCGCCATCCAAAATGGCCTGATAAAACTCCCCGGCTTCACAAGCAGCTCCTATTAGTAAGCCTTCCCGTAATTTAATCAACTCCGAGCGGGGCAGCCGCGGGTGGCGGTGAAAATAATTAACGTGGGACTTGGAAACCAATTCGTAAAGATTGCGCATCCCCACAGCGGAAGTCACTAATAAAATAATATGGTTGGTGCGCAGATGTTCGACGCCACTTTCTTTAATTAAAGCATTTAGTTCCCCGAGATTTTGAAAATGGCGTCCCGCGATTTCACCCAGGGCTTTGACTAATATTTGGGCCGTACAAGCCGCATCATCCACGGCCCGATGGTGGTTAGCTAAACTAATACCTAATTCTTTGGCTAGGGTATTCAGTTTATAATTTTTAAAATTCTTCCAAATGGCTCGGGCTAATCCTAAGGTGTCCAAATAGACCGGATTATACTTCTGATCAAATAGCTGTTGGTATTTGGCTTTTAGAAAACCCACATCAAAGCGGGCGTTATGAGCCACCAAGACCACTTCCGAACCACAAAATTCTTGGAATTCAGCCAAAACTTGCCCCACATCAGGAGCATCTTGCACCAGCTCGGGTGTAATCCCGGTTAACTTCTGTATTTCCGCCGGAATCTCTTTGGTGGGTTTGATCAGACTCTTAAAGTCAGCGATAATCTCTCCTTGCTTAACTTTGACGGCACCAATTTCTAAAAGTTCCTCTTTCCAAGGATTAAATCCGGTAGTTTCTACATCAAAAACCACAAACTCGGTTTCGGTCAGTCGCTCATTAGTAGCATTATTGACAATGGGCACCCCGTCATCAACTAAATATCCTTCCAAACCGTAAATTACATTAATGCCCACATTTTTGGCTACTTTATAAACTTCCGGAAAAGAATGAACCACCCCATGGTCGGTGATAGCTACTGCCTTATGGCCAAACTGAGCCGCTAACTTCACAGCCGCTCCCATATCCGCCGTAGCATCCATAGCACTCATTTTAGTATGCAAATGGAGTTCAATTCTTTTTTCTGCGGCTTCATCAGTTCGCTTAATCTGTGGTTCGGTCGGCAGCAGATCCGCCACCATTAAGACTAATTCCCGAGCATAGGTATCAAATTGGATATTACCGCGCATGGTAAACCAGGAGCCCACTTTTAAATGGGCTTCCAGGTCTGCCCCGTTATTCCCCCGAGGAAAGATTTTAAAGGTGATCGAATCTTGGTAATCGGTCACATCCCCAATATAAAATTTCTTATTGGTTTTGGTAGTGCGGGATTCCAAGCGAAAAACTTCCCCACAGACAATCACTTGGTCTTCTTCCTCATACAACTCTTTTAAAGGAGTGGGGAGGCCGCTAAATTTTCTTCCTAATAATACCCCAGCTTCTCGCGGCATTTTGTTCCCACCGTTGCCATTCAAGGAGCCCTGGGTATTGTTAAGCTCTTTTTTTTGACTAGCTTGCATCTGTTTTAAAAAGGCTTGGCGTGCTTCGTCTTCCTCTTCTGCCTTTTGCTGTTCTTCTGCCAAAATCTTTTCACTAAAATCCCCTACGCCAAAACTCAACGGGACTTCTTCCCATAAGAGATCTTTAATTATTTCACCGATTTCTTCCCCCCGTCGGCTTAAATAGTCCACCCCCACGTGATTACGAACCAGAATCTCTAAAACTCCTGCCCCAGTAAGCTGATACTTGGCATCTAGTAACCAAGCACTCATCCCGGCAAATTTTTGGTTACAATAATTAATAATTTTGCCCCAATTCTGCTCCAATCTTTCCGGCAAGGGCGCTAATTCTGCTAAGGAAAGCAATTTTATTTTCACTTTTTTTAGGCCTAAAACCAAAGGGCAGAGGGCGGCTTCTAATTCCCGGATCGCCTCTGGCGCAATACTTTTTTTAACCACTAAAGTAATGGTCCAGGAAGCTTCCGCAGAATCAACCATAATTTCCGCAACTACCGCCTCTTCCAAAAGAGGTTCTACCGGAAAAGAAAAGGAGATTTCTTCAATCCCCTTAAAAACCCTCAGTGATCGATTGTCAGGTTTAATAACATACTGCCGTTCCATCAGTTTTAATGCCCACCTTTAGCCAAAATTTCTAATATTCGAGGGATAACTTCCTCTAAAAGCCATTCTGCTCGGTGCCCATCCTGGCGATATTTCACCTCAACCTTACCTTCAGCTAAAGTTTTGCCAAAAGTAATGCGAAAGGGAATTCCCAGTAAATCCGCGTCCTTAAATTTGACTCCCGCCCGTTCGTCCCGGTCATCTAATAAGACCTCAACCCCGGCAGCAGTTAACTTCTGGTATATCTCCGTCGCCGCCAACAGATATTCTTTATTAACCGACACTAAATGGACCGCAAAAGGGGCGATTGCCAGCGGCCATTTTATGCCATCTTGATCGTAATTTTGTTCAATGGCGGCGGCCAGGGTTCGGCTTACTCCAATCCCGTAACAGCCCATCACTATAGGTTGACTCTTTCCGTTTTGATCTAAAAAGGTAGCGTTCAGGGCTTGGCTATACTTTAAGCCCAGTTTAAAAATCTGGCCAACTTCTATCCCCCTGACGGCTTGTAGCTCGCCCTGACAACAGGGACAAATCTCCCCCGCTTCGGCCATGCGTAAATTTAAATATTCGATCCCGCTAAAATCCCGCTGGGGCTCAATGTTCAGATAATGATAATCGGCTTGATTCGCGCCGACAACTATTTGGTGCATCTCTTGGACTTGCAAGTCGGCTAGCAGACGCACTTTACCAGCTAACCCTATCGGTCCCATGTAACCCACTGGTAGGCCTAATACCTCATTAATTTCAGCGGCTTCGGCCAAGTATAATTTTTGGGAATTTAAATGATTTCCTAGTTTGATCTCGTTTAAACGATCATTCCCCCGCACTAAGACGGCTACGTAGCCATCATCCACCGCGTAAAAAAGCATTTTTACTGTTTGCTGAGGCGGAATCTTTAAAAAGTTGGAGACTGCTTCAATAGTTTTATAACCCGGAGTAGCCACTAATTCTTTAGTTTTAATTTCTGGGGGCAAAGCTGCCGCCGGTAAACGGGAAACCGCCTTCTCCTCATTTGCCGCATAATTGCAAGCCTCACAATATAACACTACTGCCTCGCCATTATCAGCTAAGACCATAAATTCTTGGCTAGCATTACCACCAATGGCTCCCGAATCGGCTTCTACGGCGCGGAATTGTAAGCCACATCTGGTAAAAATATTCACATAAGCCCGGTACATAGCTTGATAACTTTCTGCCAAGCTAGCCTCATCCACATCAAAAGAATAAAGATCCTTCATAATAAATTCCCGTCCCCGCATTAAACCAAAACGGGGCCTGGTTTCATCCGGGTATTTATTTTGAATCTGATAAAGGCGCAAGGGTAAATCACGATAAGAACGAACCTCATTTTTGACTACAATAGTAATCAGCTCTTCATGAGTCGGCCCCAAGCAGAACTGCCGTTGGTGGCGATCCTGCAGACGAAACA
>JANQHU010000053.1 GCA_028282485.1 Bacillota bacterium | reverse complement strand
GATAATTTTTTTGTTCACTTTTTAATACCCTCCTGTAAAAAATTTGTAATTTTAAGTAAAATTATTTCTTTCAGAAAAATAATTCTGGAAATCTCTAATAAATCCTTTTTCCAAGAAAGGTATTTTTAAATCTTATCCCGAATATAATTTAAATTAAATAAAATTATTAATATTTTGATCAATTAAAGCCGGAGGTTTTTCAAAAGATGATAAAAATGGGATTTTTATTTTCGCAGAGTTTTTGGGGGATCTTTTTTATCCTCTTAGGTCTATCTATGGTCATTCGCGTTCTCTTTAATATTCATGTCCCGTTAATTAGATTGACCCTCGCCTTCATCTTGATTTACGCTGGAATAGCGACTTTAATAAATCGGGATCTCTTAGCTACCGAAAAATCATTTGTTAAAGGGGAAAAAGGAAGTATTATTTTTAATAGTGGTTCCATTAACTCGGCCCAGTCAGGGGAGTATAATATTATTTTTGGTAGTGGTACTATTAAGCTAAGAGATCCGGATATTTTGGATAAAAAACAAGAATTAAATATTAATACTATATTTGGTTCGGGAATCCTCAAAATTAAAGAAAGTCAACCGGTAATGGTGGTAGCGGATAGCCCCTTTAGTAGTGTGAGCTTTCCCGATGGCCATTCCATCACCTTTAATAGTTATACTTATCGCACCAAGGCTTTTGCTGAGGATAAACCGTATGTGCTGGTAAAAGTTGATGTGGTTTTTGGCAGTTTTTATGTGGTTTCGGATTAGCAAGGTCGCGAATTTAAAAAGCGATTTTCTAGTAGGGCATAAGGTGATTTGCCACTAGAAAATCACTTGGTTTAAAAGTTGTTTTGGAAAAAATTCAAGCGCGAGTGACGATGAACTCCCCGTAAGGATCCCCGAGCTCGATGGCTTTGGTCTGTTCACATTTGAATTTTCCTAAACCATTTGGATATTCGGCATCACCATAGGCAATATCCATGAAGGCGCGGGAGATCCCTTTCAGCATCAGAGCAAAGGGTTGTTTGAGACTAGGAGCGTTTTTTTTGATATCTGCTTCATAGTAATCGGTAGCTTTTAAAATCATTTTTTCACCGGGAATCAACTCTGTAATCGCGATATTGGCCCAACCAAAAGCAGTCACCACCGCAAAAGCTCCTTCTAACAAATCTTCTTTAGCAGATTCTGGATTAATCATTGGTCCGATAATGGCTTTAAATTCATAAGAGTTGATGATGCCCCAGCCGGTGTGATAGCCACATTCGGAGCCAGCATTTTCTAATAAGCCAGCGGCTGATTCATACAAGTCTTCCCCGGCGGCTTGAATTATTTTATCAGAAAAATTGTTCCAAAAGGAAGCGGGTAACTGTTGGATCAATAGTCCAAAAGCGGGAATCAAGCCTTCTTCATTGGCAGTAGGTTCGATTTTAGCAAGTTCCGCAATAGCACTAGTTCGATCAATCGCCATCTTTATTCCTCCTCACAATTTGTTAGGGTAATTTGAAAAACAGATTTAGAAGCTCCGGCGACGATGCTTTCAGTTTCGTCAACCACAAAAGCAGCAAGTTTGGTTTCAAAAAGAAGCGCACAGGCCGCTTTGATAAACCCGTGTCCGATGAAATTAACTGGTTCTGGCCTGGAAGACCATTTTTTTAACCAGGCAGTATCAATGTGGGAACAGGTCATGGTGGCTTTTCCTGCATCAGGCTCGTTTTCCGTTAGGAGGAGTTTTAATTGACCGAGGCCGGAAAAGCTAAAATACTGTTCTATAATGTTGATTTTATCCTGAAAAGTAGGAATTTGGTTTTCTTGAAAATAGCTGAAGAAGACTTCGTAAAAACTTTCGGCAGCAGCATTTGCTAATAAGGTACTTCCCTGAAGAAGCTTGGCGTCATCAGCCAGCTGAGTAAATAAACTGATATAATGGTTACAGTGATAGACAGAATGAATGCCGTTAATTAGATGGCGCAGATTGGAGTCGGTCTCCCGCTTCACTAATAAGGAATGGTTAGTTTTTTGGGTATCCATGTTATTTTTTAAACCTCCTCATTTTATTTGCCAGATTTTTTTGCGAATTCTTTTTTGATTTCGTTGATGGCATTGGTGAATTTCCTGATATTTTCCGGAGAATCTGCGGCAGTGGCTGCTTTGCTAGAGGGAACTAAAGTAAGCATGGCCAGACGCATTTGTGCTTTAAAACCACCTATCCCAGCGGCGGTTTGATAAAATTCAGCCAATTTTGCACCCATTTTTTTACTCATTCCTTTCCGTTATATTTTTGGAGTAGCAAATATAAATGTTTTAGAGCGGCAAGGCTCTTTTCTTGGGTGAGAGTTATTCTTAAGGTTTTCGTATCTTCCATACCTTCTAAAAAGTAAAAATTTTCAATGATTAATTTAAAATATGGCTTCTGAAAATTAAAATAGCGCAGCTGTCCAAATTGGTGTAGATAAGTGATAAATTCCTTACTAATATTAGTATCACAATCAATATCTTTTATGTAATTGTTGCTAAAACAGTTTTTGATGCGCGTTATTTTTAAAATCTTCATTTTGTTTTACCAATTTATTTCGCTGCAAAGAGTGGGGTTTTTTATTAGAAATAACTCACGTATTTTTTTTCGGTATTAATTATCTAATTTTTAAGCTAATTTTGGATAATTTTTAAAATATTTTTGAGCAGGGAAAGAAATCTGAAGGAAGACTTGTTTTCAATCTGGAAAAATAGTAAAATTAAACCGAAATTGCTTGTTGCCTTGCAGTTTTGGTTTTTTGAAAATGTTAGGAATTGGAATCAGCGGAGGGTTC
>JANQHU010000040.1 GCA_028282485.1 Bacillota bacterium | reverse complement strand
CTTGATGCAAAAATGAACGCCTCCTTATTGTGAACCGGAACTTGATCACTATGAGCCAAAAGTCTCTGCTTTAAAGACTTTATCGACTATTTTCTATTTTGAAATTAGATATTTTTACTATTATTTTTAATATTTTTTACTGTTTTCTATTATAAATAAGTTTAGGAGATGCGTCAAATATGGAATATTTATTAGTTTAAAAAAATTCTGGCGAAGCAGGAAAAGAAACCTCTAAAATCGAATAAATACTTTTAATATATTTTTTATAGTCAGGGCTTCATGCTGACTAACTTAAGGGGGAGGGTTTTGATGAAAAAGTTTAATGTTGACCAGATTCGAAATGTCGTTTTATTAGGTCATGGTGGGAGCGGCAAAACGATGTTGGCTGAAGCACTGTTGTTTGCTGCAAAAGCTACCGATCGTTTTGGCAAAGTAGATGATGGAAATTCAATTTTGGATTATGACCCTGAAGAAATTAAACGCAAGATTAGTATTAGTACTGCGGTAGGGCCTTTTGAATATAGTGGCCGGAAGATTAATTTACTGGATACCCCTGGTTTTTTTGATTTTGTTGGTGAAGCGAAAAGTGCTATTAAAGCTGCCGATGTGGGTTGTATTACGGTTTGTGCGGTTTCTGGGGTAGAAGTGGGAACCGAAAAAGCCTGGGATTATGTTGAAGAAAACCAATTACCCCGTTTCTTAGTAATTAATAAAATGGATCGGGAGAATGCTAACTTTCAAAACACGGTCAATGCCTTGCGGACTAAGTTTGGCGGGCGATTGATTCCGCTACAAATTCCCATCGGATCAGCGGAGAAATTACAAGGAGTCATAGATATTTTAACGGAAAAAGCTTTTGTGGTAGAAGGAAACAAAGTAATTGAAAAAGCAATACCGGAGTCTTTCCAAGACGAAGTAGCCGAGTATCAAATGATGTTAGCCGAAATTGTGGCGGAAACAGATGATGATTTGTTAATTAAATATTTAGATGGACAGGAATTAACTAAAGAGGAAATGATGGCAGGAGTTAAGAGAGGCCTAAAAGAACAAAAAGTAGTGCCAATTTTAACTCTTTCTGCTATTAAACAGGTTGCTATTACTCAATTATTGGAATTTATGCTTGATTATTTACCCGATCCGGGCTCCTTAGGAGAAAAAGTAGGTGAGCATCCGGTAACTAATGCGGAGGAGAGTAGGCAACCTAGTGATAGTGAAAGTTTTTCGGCTATAGTCTTTAAGACCATGGCGGACCCTTTTGTCGGCAAGCTTTCCATGATGCGTGTCTTGTCCGGAGTAATTAAGTCGGATTCCCACGTTTTTAATAGTAACAGGGGAGTAATGGAGCGAATCGGGCAACTATTTGTAATGAAAGGGAAACATCAGGAACCCGTATCCCAACTTTGCGCTGGGGATATTGGCGCAGTGGCTAAACTTCAAGAAACTTTTACCGGACATACACTTTGTGCTAAAGACCATCCTATCACCTATCCTTTAATTGATCTCCCGAGACCTAAATTATCCTTAGCCGTAACCCCAAAAACTAAGGGAGATGAAGATAAGTTAGGAAATGGTTTAACTCGGTTGACGGAAGAGGACCCTACCTTTGCGCTCCTTAAAGATACCGTTACCCATGAGATGATTGTCAGTGGAATGGGCGAGCTTCATTTAGAGGTTAATGTTAGTAAATTGCATAAAAAGTTTGGGGTAGATGTTTTATTGAAAGCTCCCAAAATATCTTATAAAGAAACCATTAAAGGCCAGGCCAAAATTGAAGGCAAACATAAAAAACAGAGTGGCGGCCGCGGTCAGTATGGTCATGTTTGGCTGGAACTGCATGGTAAAGAAAAAGGGACGGGTTTTGAGTTTGTTGATAAAATTTTTGGGGGGGCCGTCCCCCGAAACTATATTCCGGCTGTAGAAAAAGGAATTATTGAGACCATGGAACATGGGGTTTTGGCTGGTTTTCCGGTAGTGGATGTGCAAGCAGTTCTTTTGGACGGTTCGTATCATCCGGTAGACTCCTCGGAAATGGCCTTCAAAATTGCGGCCTCGTTGGCCTTCAAAAAAGGCTTTGTGGAAGCCAAACCAATTCTTCTAGAACCAGTAATAAGTATTGAGGTGCGGGTACCGGAAGATTATATGGGTGATATCATTGGTGACTTGAATAAAAAGCGGGGCAAGATTTTAGGAATGGATAAAGCGGGCAAGTTTCAGCTAATTAAAGCGCTGGCCCCCCAAGCCGAATTAGCCCGCTATGCTATTGAACTCCGCTCGATGACTCAAGGAAGAGGCGATTTTGACGCTGATTTTGATCACTATGATGAGGTGCCCAGTCATTTGGCGGAAATAATCATTACGGAAGCCAAAAAGCATATGGCAGAAGCTCTAGAAAATTAATTGGGGATTAGGTTAGTACTAAGATAAATTAATTTTTAGCCTAATTGATCAATACCAGATAGGTAAGGCTACTGTCCTTTGGCGAGAGATGGTAGCCTTTTTTTAATGGAGTTGCCAAAAGGGAGTGTATTTAGTTTGTTACGCGGATTATTCAAAAAAACCAGCCTCAAATTTTTCAGTCTTTATTTAGTATTTATTTTGGGGACGGGGATTATTGCTGCCCAAAAACAGGATTATCAGGGAAAAACAAAGATTTTGTTACGCGATACCTGGAATCTATCCGCTCTTTATTCCGGCTTAAAAGAGTGGGAAGCAGATTTTAAGTTGCTGGAAAATAACTATCTCCAAAAGATGACTACTTTTAAAAGAAAATTAAACTCCGCCTCCCAAATTGCGGTTTGTTTAGAGTTTGTCGAAAAGATGTGTCGCAGAATGGATAAGGTTTTTGTTTATATCCATTTGAAAGCAGATCTAAATCAAAATGATGCCCACTTACAGTATCTAAAAGAACGTGCCGTAAGTCTGAATCAAAAAGTAGTCGCGGCCATGGCTTTTATAAATCCCGAGATTTTAGCGAAACCAAAAACGGTGCTTGATAATTATCTCCGCTCCAAAAGTTTAGTTAAATATCAACCTTATTTACAAAAAATCCGCCAGGAAAGAGCGCATATTTTAGATGAAAAACAGGAAGAACTCTTGGCCGAGTTCGCCGAAATTACTACTGGCTCTCGGGATATATACGAAAAAGCCCGGCTTTTTGATTTGCAGACCCCGCTTCTCCCCAATAATGATAATCTGCCGGTACTATTAAATAACCAGCGATATTTGGCCGCTTTGGAGAGTAAGGAACGCTCCATTCGCCAAAAAGCTTTTGAGGCAGTCTATCACCCCATAGCCGCAATGCAGCATACTTTTGCGGCTACTTTAACGGCGGAGATCAAGAAGAATGTCTTTTTAGCAAGAGTGCGTCGGTATGCTAATACTTTAGAAGCTGCTTTACAAAGCGAAGGGATTCCCCAGTCTCTTTATCAAAATTTAAGGAAGTCGGTCAGCGAAAATTTGCATCTATTAAGCCGTTCGATCCAGCTGCGGCGAAAGGTTTTAGGATTAGATAAAGTTCAGCTATATGATATGCAGGTTTCCTTGTTACCAGATTTCAGGCGGGTGCCGACCTTTGCCGAAGCTAAAACTTTGTTGCGGGAAGGTTTAAAACCCTTGGGGACTGTTTACCGCGAAGTTATGGAAGAAGCTTTTAGTAGCCGTTGGCTTGATGTTTATGCCTCAGCGGATAAAGTGACGGGCAGCTACCAATGGGGGGCTTATGATAGCCATCCTTATATTTTACTTAATTATCACCAGCGCTGGTCAGATGTCTTAACCTTAGCCCATGAGTTGGGCCATGGCATTAATGATTATTATACTAAACATAATCAAAGCTATTTTTTTTCAAATCTGCCCGTTTTACACGGGGAGATCGCCGCAATTACCAACGAATTACTTTTAATTAATCATCTCATCACCAAAGCTCAAACCAAGCAAGAAAGAGCTTTTTTTATTAATGTTTTGGTAGAGTTTATCCAAAAGACTTTTTTTACCCAAGCCATGTATGCGGAGTTTGAATTAATAATTACCCAAAGAAGCGAAAAAAAACGGGAATTATCACCGGCAATTTATAATGGCATTTGCAAAAAATTAATGGCAAAGTATTATGGTCCAAGTTTTGCGGTTGATCAATTAAGTTTATTATGGTGGAGCCGTCTTCCCCATTTTTATAAAGGGTTTTACGTGGCCAAATACCCTATGGCTCTTGCCATTGCGAACCATATTGTAGATAACTTAACCAGTCACAGCAGTTCGCACCGCCAAGCATACCAGAGCAAGTATTTAGAATTTTTAAAATTAGGTAGTAGTCAGGATACGGCGGAGGCTTTAAAAAAATTAAATATTGAGCTTAATTCTCCTCAAATCTATGATCATTTATTAAGTAAATTTCACAGATTAATTAAAGAGTTAGAATTTTTATTAGAAGCAGAAATAGTTAATCAATAGTTGGGTTGAAAATGATCAAAAAAATAGTCAATAGAATGCAAAAATATTATGGGCAGCATAAAGCCTTACTGCGCTTTATGATAGTGGGTTGTTTAAATACGGGGCTTGATTTTTTGGCTTTTTTCATCGCCTGGAACTATGGGGGAGTAAATTATTATGGGAGCCAGCTCATCGGTTATAGCGCGGGAATTGTTAATAGCTTTCTCTTTAATAAAAGCTGGACTTTTGAAAGCAAAAGATTCAACAGGCAGACCCTGGGGCAGTTGCTCCGGTTTTTAATTATTAATGGGGTTTCCTTAGGAAGTTCCGTGGTTTTGCTAGGCTTTTTGACGGAAAAGTGGCAGTGGGCGATTTTAATAGCCAAAATTTTGGTGACCATCATTACTCAGGTGATTAATTATGCTGGGTATCGTTGCTGGGTTTTTGCCGTAAAAAAAAGACTTTAATTTACTAAAAGTCTTTTTTTCAAGGAACTCTTTGACCTTCTTTGACGTTTAAAATAATTAAATTAGTTAATTTAGTTAATAATAGGGATAAAACTTGACAAGCGAGAGAAGGAGGTAGTTAAGATGAATGTAAATCGGTTAACGGAAAAAATGCGGGAAGCCTTGGAAAATGCCTATAACTTAGCAATTGATCAGAGTCAGCAACAAGTGGAGGTGGAACATCTCGGGGTAAGCTTATTAGAAGACCCGGAGGGAGTAGCTGGGGCCGTTTTACAAAAGTTACAAGTTAGTGTAGCGGGGCTTTTAGAAAGCCTCCGTCAGGAGTTGCAGCGATTACCACGAATTAGCGGGACGTCCTTCACCCCGGATCAGGTTTATATAACCAATCGTTTAAATAAGGTTCTTAACCAGGCAGAAGCGGAAGCCAAAAGAATGGCCGACGATTATCTCTCCGTAGAGCATTTTTTTCTGGCGGCACTTGGGGAAGGAGGAGCCTTAGGTAGAATTCTTAAAGAGCAGGGAGTTCACGAAAAGGTTTTTCGTAAAGCTTTACAAGAGATTCGGGGGAGCCAGCGGGTGACTTCTTCCAACCCGGAAAGTACTTATCAGAGCTTGGAGAAATACGGCCGGGATTTAACTGGTTATGCGGTTCAAGGAAAATTAGATCCGGTTATTGGGAGAGACGATGAGATTCGCCGGGTGATCCAGGTTTTATCACGGCGTACCAAGAATAATCCCGTTTTAATTGGAGAGCCGGGGGTGGGCAAGACAGCCATTGCCGAAGGGCTAGCCCAAAGAATTGTCCGGGGGGACGTGCCGGAAGGCTTAAAAGAGAAAAAAGTTATTTCTTTAGATATGGGGGCTTTAATTGCCGGAGCTAAATACCGGGGCGAGTTTGAAGAACGGTTAAAGGCCGTTTTAAAAGAGGTTCAGGACTCCCAGGGGCAGATTATTCTCTTTATTGATGAACTGCATACTGTAGTCGGAGCTGGCAAAACCGACGGTGCTATGGATGCCGGAAATCTGCTCAAGCCGATGCTAGCGCGAGGGGAATTACACTGTATTGGGGCTACTACCCTGGATGAATACCGGAAACATATTGAGAAGGATGCTGCTTTAGAACGCCGTTTTCAGACAGTCTTAGTGGATCAGCCTACCGTTGATGATACCATTTCCATTTTGCGTGGTTTAAATGAACGTTATGAGGTTCACCATGGAGTACGGATTAAAGATACTGCCCTGGTTGCCGCCGCGGTTCTCTCTAACCGTTATATATCCGATCGCTTTTTACCGGATAAAGCCATTGATCTAGTAGATGAGGCCGCCGCGAAGTTGCGCACCGAGATTGACTCGATGCCGGCTGAATTAGATGAATATTTACGGCGAGTTATGCAGTTGGAGATCGAGCGGGAAGCCCTAAAGAAAGAAACCGATGCGGTTTCTAAGGAAAGGTTGCAGCTCTTAGAAAAAGAGTTGGCTAACCTACGAGAAGAGACTGATGCTCTTAAGGCGCGGTGGGAGGCGGAGAAAGAAGGAGTCAGTCGGATTCGCAAGATTCGCGAAGCAATCGATACCACCAAAATGGCCATCGAACAAGCGGAGGTTCAGTATGATTTGAATAAACTGGCCGAATTAAAATACGGCAAATTAGCTGACTTGGAAAAAGAATTAGCCGCCGCTGAAGCGGAGATCCATCAGCCTAGCCAAGGGCCTACTTTGTTAAAAGAAGAAGTTGACGAAGAGGATATTGCCGCCGTGGTGAGTCGGTGGACCGGAATTCCCCTCGCTAAGCTATTGGAGGGCGAGGTGCAAAAACTACTGCATTTGGAAGAGGAATTGCATCAAAGGGTGATTGGCCAGGCAGAGGCCGTTACCGCAGTGGCCGAAGCAGTGATGCGCGCCCGTTCCGGCCTCAAAGATCCGGGGCGGCCTATTGGTTCCTTTATCTTCTTAGGCCCCACTGGCGTGGGGAAAACAGAGCTAGCCCGTTCTTTGGCGGAGAATCTCTTTGACGATCAAAATACCATGGTCCGAATTGATATGTCCGAATATCAAGAGAAACATACGGTAGCACGCCTGATTGGGGCCCCGCCGGGATATGTGGGCTATGATGAAGGGGGGCAATTGACGGAAACAGTGCGGCGGCGTCCTTACGCGGTAGTGCTCTTTGATGAGATTGAAAAAGCCCATCCGGATGTCTTTAATATTATGCTGCAAATTTTGGATGAGGGGCGTTTGACCGATGGCCAGGGGCGTACGGTGGATTTTAAAAATACCATTATTATTATGACTTCCAATATTGGCAGCAGTCGGATTCTGGAGTATCGCGGTGCTTTTAATGGGGAACGCTACGAGATGATGAAAGAGGCGGTTCTCGAAGAATTACGGCAGGGTTTTCGGCCAGAATTTTTAAACCGGATTGATGATATTGTCGTCTTTCATGCTTTAACAGAAGAGCATTTGCAAGAGATCGTAGAGATTCATCTGGGGACAATTCGGCAACGTTTAGCCGAGCGGCAGATCAGCCTAGAATTAACCCCAGCCGCTAAAAGTCATTTAGTGGTCGTTGGTTATGATCCTGCCTACGGAGCCAGGCCTTTAAAGCGAGCTTTACAAAAAGAGATCGAAACCCCTTTAAGCAGGCTAATCTTACAAGGCCAAGTGCGGGAAAGGCAAAGGGTGGAAGTGGATTACGATCACCACCAAGGAGTACTCCAATTTAATAGCACGGCTGGGGTAACCCCTAAGCTAGAAAAAGAGTTGGTTTAAAGCAAAACGGTTTGAGAAGAGCCTCTTAACTCTCAAACCGTTTTTAATTTAAATTAGAATTATTTTTTATTTTAAACCTTTTTAAAAAGTAATACTGGTTCCTAAGCTGATACTATAGGAGTTGCCGAAAAGCCTGGCTTCGGTATTTTCACTACCGAAATAACCGTTTAAACTAAGATCAATACTATAATCTTTTAAGGCTGGTTGATAACTAATCCCACTAGTAGCTACCACAGACTTATCAATCAAATTAGCAATCGCATTGAGGTTTAAGGTCAGATCGGAGATGATAAATTTTTGAACCGAACCAAAAAAGGCGAAATAATACTTACTATTGGCGTAAGGTTCGTAATAGTTCAGTAGATAAGTCAGTTTGGTATTAGTAGTGGTGATTTTCTCGAAAATATTCTGCTCATAGCCCGCCTGGTTGTAATAAAACTCCCCAGTCAAGCTGATCCGGTCGTTGATATCTCCGTGATCATAATTTTTGGTGCATCCCAGGCTAGCCTTGGTTAGCCACTGGTCTGTTTTGATGGGAGTTAAGGAATTATAAGCGAGCCGAGGGGCATTTCCCCCATGGCAAAGGCTGAGCTCGCCGCGCCAGTCCAGATCGAGGAAGCGACTGGAGAAATCGAAACCGTAAACCGGCTTCGCATTTCTTTTTAACCAAGTTGATAAAGACATTTCGGTTTTGCCCAGTAAAAATTCGTATTTTCCTGAAAAAGTAAGGTCGTTAAGGGTAGCAGCCTCATTCATGCCGGCGAAAAGATAAATATTTTGCTTTACCCCAAAAGGAAGATGGGCTTTAATTCCGTAAGTGCCGGCCCGGTTGCGGTCCATATCAAAAAAATCCTTTTTTTCAACGTTGATTAAGTCGGTAGGATTCCAAAAATAGCTGCGGCCCCATTTAAGCACTTGTTTCCCGGTGCGAAAGTAAACTTTATTCTGCCAGTTGGTATCCACAAAAAATTCTTTAATCACAAAATCGGTGTATATGGTGTTGTTGATGTTTATTTCTGCTAATTTAGCTCTTTCCTCTTCGGTTTTTTTCGGAAGGAGCTCCTTTAATAATTCATCAGGGAGCTGAATAGTGTTTTTTTCGTTTTTTCCTTCGGGATAATAGTATAGGCCTAAATTTAAAAAGCCCTTCACCCCATCAGTTAGGCGAATATCGAAAAAGAAGTCTGCATTAATGGTGTTGCTTACCTGATCTTTATCTGCTGGCTCAACCATGTCAGGATTTACTCTGGTATAGGTGGAGTCAGCCTTGATGGCTCCCGAAAAACCGATTCTTTTGGCTTCTAATTCCTGAGCTGCATTCTCGTTGACAATATTTTCGTCGCTAATTAGGGCTTCGCTATCGCCAAAAAGAGATTCTTCGTTAATTTCGGTGTTGGCCAAAACGGTTGAATGGTTACTAATTAATAAAAGAAGCCAACTGAGACAGAAAGTAAGTAAAAAGTGGTATTTTTTCATAAGTCACCTCGCTAGTTTTTTAAAGAACTCCTACTCTTAATCCAGGTAGGAGTTCTCTTTTAATTGGTCGATTGGTAAGAAAAGTGTTACCCCAAATATTATTTACTTAAGTGTTCTAAATAAGCCTTGGTAAAAACATAGTCTTTAATTTTTTTAATAGAGATATTTTTAATCTCAACTATTGTTTTATTCCCTTTTTCAAATTCGTCAATATAAATTCTTTTGGTAGCCAGATATTTCCCCTGAATCTTGGTGTATTTTAGCAAATAGGAGGTTTGCATTAAAGTACCACTTAAAGAATAACTCTGGACTTTTAGAGGTAAATAATTATCCCGGCGAATCCAGTAGACTCTTTTGGGATAGGAGACATCCTCAGTTTTAGCGGCTACTTCAAATTGATATACGGGAATCTTGCCTAAAACAGTTTCTTTCAATTTTTCTTGACCATTTTGGTCCAGAGCGGGTTTGTATAGCTCAGTCATTTTTTTCGATTCGAAGTCTTCTCCTTTAGAATCGGTTCCGCCGATACTCTCGTCCCGGTTAATATGTTGGAAGGTACGGGTGTTGCGGCGGTACATCCAAAAATTATCCCCTTGTTTGAGGTAACCATTGCCTTTTTCGACTTCCGGAGCCGTAAAAACGATTAAAAAGGAGTCGTCTCTATCCCGGGAGTAATAGATGGCTTTGTATAATTTGACCCCTTCCCCAGCCTTTTGTTGGGTGACTTCCACTTTAGCAGTGCCATCTGTTCTCAGATTGGTGACCTCGTCAATCTTTTCTAATAGGAAGTTGACATTAGGTGCGGCAAAGACAATTTGGGGTAAGCAGAGCAGTAATAAAATTAAACCGAAGACCAATTTTTGTTTGGGTTTCATGGTGAATCCTCCTTTGTTTATTCGTAATGGCGTAAAGCTTCCACAGCAGTAAGTTTGGCAGCCTTGCGGGCCGGAAAGTAGGTAATAATTCCGGTGAGCATCATGATAAACAAGAAATAGCTGGATAAGATCATAATGCTCGGTTTAAAATAGAGATGTTTATTTTTTAAGATAACACTCAAGAAATTAGTGGTATTAAACTCAATTAGGCTTAAGCCTTTAATAACTCCCATTCCTAAAACAACTCCGGCGATACAGGAAAGGGCGGTTAGGATTAGAGTTTCAATGATAAACATATTTCGGACATCTTTTTTTTGCATCCCGATGGCTCGTACGGTTCCGATCTCTCGGGTGCGTTCTTTAATAGTCATTCGTAAGGTATTGATCACTCCTACCAAAATGATAAAGAAGAGCACTAATACGGCAATGCCGGTAATCATATTCAGCACATATTCCATTTGGAGGATCTGACTGGCTCCTTCGTACATGGTGATCAGATCAAAATTATTCTGTTTGCTCTTGCGTTTCTTTTCCGTTTTATATTTCTTTTTTAAAGCATCAACGTTATCGCTTCGCTCCAACAGCTTCCATTCGGTAGCTAAAATAGAGTGTAAGGAATTACTGGAAGCTACTAAAGTCGAATCCAGCGTCTTCGGGAGGTAGCGGTTCAAGTTTTCATGAATCACTTCTTCATTCACCAAGACGACATTCTGGCCCAATGCAGAGTGGGACTGATAAATAGCATCAACCGTGAGTTTTTCTTCCCGCAGTCCCCGAAATTTTGTTTCGTACTGGTAGATAAATTTAGAACCAGGTTGCAAGCCGAGTTTTTGAGCCAGGATGTTACTAACCATTACTCCTTTTTTGGCCAAGCCCTTTTCTAGATCTCCCTGAGTCAGTTTGAGGTTTTTCTTTAAGACGTTTTTAGCCGCAGAATTGTTCTGAAAAGCGAGCAAAAAAGCAGGTTCTTCAGCTACTTGACCGGAAATTGAAATAACTTCCGGGTTTAATTTACTATGGAGAATCTCGGCGTATTTTTTGGCAGTTTTTTTCGGATCTTTTAAAGTAATCTGTAAGTCAGCCGACTCCCAAGGTTTATAGCCTAAGAGTTTTTTGACCCGGTCGGCTTCCATGAAGAGGATAATATTCATAAAAGAATTATTGGCATTGGCAATGGCGATTACTGTCAGCTTAACGGCTTGCATCTGGCCGGTAATCATCGGGAGCCGGACCCGAATGGTATCATTAATCTTTACTTTTAAGGACTTGGCTTTCTCTTCGGAGATAATGACCGGATACTCAATTTCTTTACTGAAGTAGTTGCTGAAATCTCCTTCTACCAAGGTGAAAAATTCTTCAAAAAAATCGGCTTGGTCATTGTCAGTTTCTGGTTTCACGCCGACCACCACTACATTATCAGCTTCCCCGTTACCAATAGCCCGCCCGAACATTCCCAGGCTTTCTTCAATAGTTACTATTTCTTCTTTGGGGATACTTTCGTGAATAATTTTCATAATGCGTTCTTTATCACGAATGGTTGAATAATAACTGTTGGCGGGTTTTCCGTTAACTACTAAATGGCCAAAAGCGTGAGAGACCACATCATTAATCAAGACATCGACCATGCCGTGGGAAAAGGAATTAGCAATCACTAAGATCATCATCCCGAAAGCAATTCCGATTCCTAATAAGATATTCCGCTTTTTTTGGCGGAGTAAATTGCGTATGCTTAACATTGTAATTAATCCCATTTAATTCACCTCCATAAACTTATTCTCGGGCAATGGCGTCCAAGGGGACGATTTTGCCGACTACTTTTAAGGGATATAGTACTGCAATTAACGTAACAATTAACAGGCCACTTACTACGATTAGGAGATCGCTCCCGGTAAAGAGGGGGTTTAACTGATCCCCGCCGTAAACTAGTTGTAAAAATTCATTGGTCGTAGTAAAACGGGCGGCTTGCAAGATATAAATGATGATTACGCCCATTAAAATTCCAATTCCCCCAAAAAAGAAGGAGAGAATTCCCGTTTCGTAAACAAACATTTTTTTCAAAAACCATTTACGAGCTCCTACCGCGCGCATCATTCCGATCTCGCTTATGCGTTCTAAGGCGGCCATGCTTAAGGTGTTCATGATGACAATGATCGCCACAAAAAAGATGAAGAGAATGAAGAGAAAGAGAGCCCCTTTAATCAAGACAGCCATACTTCCAATCACCCCTACCGCATCTTTCCAGGTGATCGCCCTGACCGGTAACTTTTCCTTTTGGAAAGATTCGTTAAGTTGAGCAACCGCTTCTTTTTGTGAGACATCTTTTTTGAGTCGGATAAAAACCAGATTATAGGAGCCGGCATCCGGGTTATAAACGGTAGTGGCTTCTTTTTTGGTTAATTCTTGCAGGCTTTCTACGGAGTAATTCTCCTCAGAAGTTGTTTGCTCCTCAATTACCGCATCGGTACCAAAAAAGGAGTCTAAGGAATCATCTTGTAAAAGAGTTTCCTGCTCAGTGGAGAGTTGCACCACTGGCTGACTTCCGGTCAGATAATTATGGGCTTCCCGAAAGGTTTCGATATCAACAATACAGTAATGGCCCCAGAGTTCATTTAAAGACTTATAGGAGATAATCCCTTTAACCGGGACCCGGACATCAACTGTGGAGTTTGAAGTACTGGCTCCCATAAAAACCAGGTTTCGCTTAAACTCCAGATTATCCGCAGCAGCTAAGGCTTCTTTAGTGAGATTATTTTTTTGGAGCTCCCCATCTTCGGGTAAGATCCAGAAATCCATTAGCCCGTAGGATTCTTTCCGATACTTTTCGGAGATAAGAATACCTCTTTCTCCAGGTTTAAAGAGACGTCCTTCCGTCAGGCGAAAGCTATCGGGAAACATTTGCTGATACTTGTGAATATCAATGCCCAGAAGCATGGTATGCTCCATCTCCGAAGCTTCGTTTAAAACCATAACCATGCCGCCAGCCACCGGGAGATACTGCTCAATCATAGTTTCTTGAGCCAGAATTTTTTGAGCCGCCTCAAAATTTTTAATTACTTTTAGAGGTTTTCCTCCCATGTTGCCAAACAAAACCGCATCACTTTCTTGTTCATCGGAAATCAGGACAATATCCCCGGTGAATAGTTTGACAATATTATCGGCCATGCCTTGCTCCATTCCGGAGATGATCCCGTTTCCCACGGTCATCAGTAAAGCCCCGATAAATAAGATAAAGCCGATAACCAAGCTTTTGCCTTTATGTTTCCATATATTGCGCCAGGCTATTTTAAAGGTTAAACTCATTTTTAGATCACTCCTGTCCTACGATTAAACCATCTTTGATTTTGACAATATTCTTAGCATACTTTAAGACCTCCGGATCATGAGTCGAAAAAATAAAGGTAGTCTTCTCCGTTTCGTTGAGATCCCGCATTAGCTGTAAGATAGCTTCGCTGGTTTCTGAGTCCAGATTGGCGGTTGGTTCATCGGCGAGAACAATATCCGGATTAGTAACTAAAGCCCGGGCGATGGCCACTCGTTGTCGCTGTCCGCCGGATAATTCTGCTGGTTTATGAGCAATATACTCCGAGAGACCGACCCCTTTAATTAGTTTTTCCACCCGGGTATCAATCTCCTTTTTACTATACTTCCGCATCAGTAAAAGGGGAAACTCCACATTTTCGCGCACATTAAGAACGGGAATTAAGTTAAAGGTTTGAAAGATAAACCCGATCTTATGTAAGCGTAAGTCGGTAATCTGGCGGTCGTTTAATGCAGTTATTTCATGTCCCTGAATTTTGGCACTACCCGCGCTAGGGGAGTCAATACACCCAATGATGTTGAGTAAAGTGGTTTTACCACTACCGGAGGGCCCGATGATTGATAAAAAAGATCCTTTGGCGACCTGCAAATCTACTCCTCTTAAAGCATGAACTGTAGTAGTACCTAAAGGATAATTCTTTTTAACACCGGTGATTTCGATTACATTCATAAAATTTCATCCTTTCTCATAATTTTTTATTTAAAATCTCATAATTTTCAATAAAAATAAGCGGGCATAAAAATACCTAAGCAAGTGAGTGCCAAAAGGATGCTTAGGCAGACTTACATCACGTTATTTTATATCGACAATTTAATTATGAAACTTTTGTTTGTTCAACAATATAACGTGACGCTTTAGAAAAATATTTCATTTTTTTTAAAGTTTATCAAAAAAAATTAAGCCCCTTTTTTTTTATAGGCCAATAAGCGAATTTGCCCAGCATCCCGGTAGCCTTGTTCAATATTGTGCCGAATATTTTGGGGATCAAATTTGAGATTGTTTTTCCCCGCTAAAGGTTTACTAGGAGCAATTAAGCGAATGGGAATTTTTTCTTTACTAAGGAGCTGATGATAGTTAGAGGTGCGATTTAGAACTAGCTCTAGATCCCCGGCGGCAATTTCATTGAGAAGAATATTAATGGTACGCAGGCAGATGTTGACAACTCCCCGGTATTGATTACAGGGAAGTACCGGGCGATAGGTAAAGTCAATGGGGTGGGTCAAGATAATAATGATCTCTTCCGGGTTTTCATTAAAAGCGGCCTTTAGGGGGGTAATATCCCGTAAGCCACCATCATACCAATGTTTATCATTAACGACTACCGGCGGGAAAAAGGGGGGAATACTGGCACTGGCTAAAATAAATTCTAATAAATGGGGCCTGAATTCGGGATTTTGATTATTGACATAGAGCAGCTCTCCTGTTTCTAAAGCTACTGTAGATATTTTGACTAAAGATGAGGAATTAGCGAGTCTCTGAGAATCCACATATTTTTTGATTAGATTTTTTAGTCCTGAGGGGCGATAAAGAGAATTACCAAATAAAAGACCACCAATTCCCCAGTAATTGAGGTGGTAAATAGAGTGGGTTCCTTTAATGTTTAGCCAGGCTTTTTTGAGATTTTGCATCTCTTTAGTTAATTGGGGAAAATTATTGGCTTGACCGAGGATGGCTGCATTTAAGGCGCCAACACTGGTACCGACAATAATCTGAAAGTTGAGTTTAATTTTATTAATTAAGTAATCTAAAACTCCAACCTGAAAGGCTCCGTAAGAACCGCCTCCGGATAATACAATAGCACGTTTCATGCTAATTCCCCCTACCAAATCAATACTTTAATTACATGATATTAATCCTTTCTGGGAGAAGTTCACAAAAATATTTACAATCTTCTTATATTAACTATTGAACCTTTCGTCAAAATTATATAAAATATTGGTTGGGGATTGGTAAATATCTTGTACGCGATAGATTTTTTTACCAAACACAAATTTCTAATAATTTACCATAGGAGGAAAGATTGATGTCAGTAAAAGTAGGTATTAATGGTTTTGGTCGAATTGGCCGTTTGGTCTTTCGGGCGGCATTGGAAAATCCGCAAGTAGAAGTAGTCGGGATTAACGATCCTTTTATCGATGTTGAGTATATGACCTATATGCTCAAATACGATAGTGTCCATGGTCAATTTAAGGGAAGCATTGCCGTTGATGGCGACCAGTTAGTGGTCAATGGGAAAAAAATTGCGGTCTTCACCTGCAAAGATCCCGCCGAAATCGCCTGGAGTAGTTGTGGTGCCGAATACGTGGTTGAATCTTCGGGAGTATTTACTACCACCGAAAAGGCTTCTGCTCACTTAAAAGGCGGAGCTAAAAAAGTAGTAATTAGTGCTCCTTCTGCTGATGCACCAATGTTTGTCATGGGTGTTAATGATGACAAATATACTAAAGATATGAAGGTAGTCTCCAATGCTTCTTGTACCACTAACTGTTTAGCTCCTTTAGCAAAAGTCATTCATGAGAATTTTGGAATTGTGGAAGGTTTAATGACCACGGTTCACGCCACTACTGCTACTCAAAAAACCGTAGATGGCCCTTCCAGTAAAGACTGGAGAGGTGGCCGGGCCGCGGCAGCCAATATCATTCCTTCTTCGACTGGTGCGGCTAAAGCCGTGGGAAAAGTAATTCCCGAATTAAACGGTAAATTAACCGGAATGGCTTTTCGGGTACCAACCATTAACGTTTCCGTAGTTGATCTAACCTGCCGTTTAGAAAAGGCTGCTACATACGAAGAGATTAAAGCTGCCGTGAAGAAGGCTTCCGAAAATGAATTAAAGGATATTCTGGGTTATACTGAAGATGCCGTAGTCTCTACTGATTTTATCCATGATGCCCGGACTTCAATCTTTGATGCCAAAGCGGGAATCTCTTTAAATGATAACTTCGTGAAATTAGTTTCTTGGTATGATAATGAATGGGGTTATTCTAATAAAGTAGTTGATTTAATCTGCCATATGGCCAAAGTTGATGCCTAATAATATTTTTTGATAAAAAATATTAATTTTGTTTTTTTCAAAATCCGGCTTTATA
>JANQHU010000410.1 GCA_028282485.1 Bacillota bacterium | reverse complement strand
AAGCTATTTGATAGCGCGTGATATTTTGATGGTTAAATAAAGCATCGAATATTAGCTTGGTACCTTCAAAGGAGAGGGTCGAGCAGTAGATGATGATCTCCTGATTAATTAAAGTGTACTTCTGCTTCAGGAGATCTAAGATATATTTGCTGGAGACGGCGAGATTTAGGTTTTGACCGTCAATATATCCGGCAGTAGTAATCCCGATGAGATGGCCATACATATTTAAAAGAGCCCCGCCGGAACTACCGGGGGAAATGGGAGCTGAGGTTTGCAGGTAATCACAATTATTAATCTGGCGCACCCCGGAGATGAGCCCGTCGGAAAAAGTATTCATTAATCCTAAGGGGCTACCGATAGCCACCACTTTTTGACCTCGCCCTATCTGCTCACCAGGATTAATGGGGATGGGAGTAGTACTTAAGCCAATTTTCAACAAAGCAAGATCCTGGTTGCGATCAAAGTTAACTACCGTATAGGTTTCATACTGGGAGGCTTCGTTCATTCCTTCGAAGATAATGCCATAATAAACTCCTTGGTGAATCACGTGATAATTAGTGACGATTAAGCCGTTGGCATCGATGACTACTCCGGAACCGGCCCCCAGAATATTACCAGCCCTATCATAACTTCTGATCATCACTGTCGAAGCGGAAAGGGCGGCTAGTTCCTCGAAAGTTTTTTCGGTAAAGCTTAAGGGAGCCGGGGTTAATGATTCTGATTTCCCAGTTGCGTTTTCGAAATAGGCGGATACAGAATTTCCTAGGCTATGCGGATTATTTTTGGCGATAGCTATTTGATCTGCTGCGGGAAACTTTTTGAGGGGAGCAATATTAGGTAATTTTTTTAAAAAAGCGAAGCGGCTATAGGGATCAATCACTGTGAATTTGTCCGCACCAGTAGGATTAATGTACAAGAGATCAGTGCCTAACATAGTCAGCAGAATTAAAAAATAGACTTCGTGTTCTTTAATATCACCGTAAAAAAGCACTTTCGGATTGAATAAAGTATCAGAGGGAAGGGTGAATTCATAGTCCTGAAATAATAAAGGGAGATAATCATGTAACCAGTTTAAGATTTTAATAGTGAAGTTTTTAACTAAAGTTGCATTAAAGTGGGGCTGATTGGTTAAATATAACTTTAAAATAGCCGTAAAACTAGTTGCTAATGCTACTTGGAGATTATGATTATTGAGAGTGGGGAAAATACTATTATTAGTTAGAAAAACTGATAATTGATCACTAAAATCCGAATTTTTTTGAAAAGGCTCTTTTTCGAGAAGAGACTGCATTTTGGTAGTTAATTCGGGCCGAAGATTGTTTTTGAGGGATTCCGAGAATCTTAAATAACGGTTAGTGAGCTCCAAAAGAGTCTGGTCTAATTGTAAAATTTGATCATAATAAGCGGAAATATCAGTTTTAATGCCAAGATAGCGGTAACTGATAACCGGAATTAAAAATGGTTTGTTGAGAGAATAATAGTTTCTTTTAATTAAGGGTAATAATAAATCATCAAAAAGGTTTTCGGAAGTAATGGGAAAACCTTGAATAGATTTTGTCACCTTTGGCATGTCCAGTACCTCGTTTTTAGAAAAAGCTCTGATTTAATTATCCTACGTAAAATGAAATTTTACAATAAGTTTTTCTAAAAAGGCCGAAATAAGATTATTTAAATTAGAATTGTCATCCGTTGGAGTTTTTTATATAATTAATATAGAAAAATTGCCACAAGATAGCATTAAACAATTTTTAAATAGTTATTCTCAATAAGATATTTAAGAGGTAAAATCAAAAATGCCGCAAAAATTTATTCCCCTCGGTAAAGATAATTTTAAAGAATTAATGGAAGATGACTGCTATTATGTAGATAAAACTTTGTTAATTAAAGAGCTATTAAATAACAAAAGTAAAGTAGTGCTGTTTACCAGGCCGAGAAGATTTGGCAAAACGCTTAATTTGAGCATGTTAAAATGTTTTTTTGAGAAACCGGAAGGTCGAAAAATCGAGGCAAACATAGGAATAGAAGAGGCGAAAGATTATAGTTATTTATTTGCCGGATTAAATATTGCCAAAGAATCAGAAGCGATGCTTCATCAGGGGCAGTATCCGGTAGTTAATTTTTCCTTTAAGAAAGTAAAAGCGGAAGAGTTTGCACAAGCTTATGAAAATCTAAAAAAAGAAATTTCCAAAGAGTACATTAAACATAAATATATATTAGATGTAGTTTCTTTAGAAGAATTTGAAAGAGAAAAATACTTTAATATTATTAATTTGAAGGCCAGCGAATCGGATTATACCGATGCCATCAAAGATTTATGTAAATATTTATATTGGTACTATCAAAAATCAGTTTATGTCTTGATAGACGAATACGATACGCCACTGCACTATGCTAAATTAAATGGTTACTACCGAGAAATGATTAATATCATGAGAACGCTGATGGTAGATGGAATGAAGGATAATGCCGCGATGAAACAGGCGATCATTACCGGAATCATGAAGATTGCCGGGGAGTCAATATTTAGTTCTTTTAATAACCCGAAAACGACTACTATTTCTGAAAGCTTTTGTGATGATCAGTTTGGCTTTTTAGAAGAGGAAGTATTACAGCTTTTAAAATATTTTGGCTTTGAGGCGCGGTTTGAAGAAGTCAAAGGGTGGTATAATGGCTACCAGTTTGGTGAAAAAATTATTTATAATCAATGGAGTATCTTAAATTTTATTGATAATAAGGGTATTTTCAAGCCTTACTGGGTGAATACCGGAGATACGGATTTAATCAAAAAAAGCCTGCAACTGGATATAACCCAAAGCAAAAAGAATTTGGAGATTTTATTAAGGGGTGAAAGAATCAAAGTCGAGATTGACCAAAATATTGTTTACGAAGATGTCTTAAATGATGTTAGCAAATCTTATAGCTTTTTATATCATGCTGGTTATTTAAAAGGAAGTTGGATCGAAAGTACCAAATATTATGTTGAGATTCCTAATTACGAAGTGGCGGAAGTATTTAAAGGAATGTTGAAAAATTGGTTGAATCAGGACCTTTTCAAACAGGGTGATTTAGTAAAAAATTTTATCGAGAGTATGTTAAATAAAGACGAAGCTATATTTAATATTAAATTAAACAGAATTTTGTTAAATAGCGCTAGTTACTATGATACCAATGTCAAGGGAGCAAATGAGACTAAAGAGGAACAGGAAGAAACTAAATACGAAAACTTCTACCACGGAATTATTTTAGGAATTATGTTAAATTTAGAAGAAGACTATCAGGTAGAGAGTAATAAAGAATACGGGCTAGGTAAGCCAGATATTGTCGTTATACCTCGAGATTCCAGCAAAGAAGGGTATATTTTGGAATTTAAAAGAGCCAGAAAGAAAGAGCGAATTGGCCTAACAGCACTAACCAAGGCTGCTCATAAACAAATTATTGAAAAAAAATATGAAGCTGGATTAGATAAGAAAGCCCTCTCTTGGGTAAAGATAGGCATTGGTTGTAAGGGCAAAGAGTGTCGGGCGGTGATGGTGCTGGGGAATTAACCCCCCTTAATTTATTATTTAAAGAAGGAGTCCCCAGGATGACAAGTAAAAAGCAAATTATGCAAGGAATTGATAATTTCAAGGAATTAATTGACAATAATGGTTACTACGTCGACAAAACGGCCTTTGCCAAAGAGTTAATTGATCGAAATGATAAAATTGTTCTGCTCACCCGGCCCCGGCGCTTTGGCAAAACTTTAAACATAAGTATGCTAAAGTATTTTTTCGAGCTGCCCCAGTGTCGCCAGTTTGATTTAGAAGAGATAGACGTGAGTTATCTTTTTGAGGGTTTGGAAATCTTTAAAGAAGAGAAGTACCGCCAGCTCCAAGGCACTTACCCGGTGGTTTATTTGACCTTTAAAGATGTGAAGCAGCAACTATGGGAAGATACCTATCAAAATTTGATCAAAACGATAGCCCGAGAGTATCGGCGGCATAGTTATCTTTTAAAAGCGGAGTTATTAAGTGAAGTTGAAAAAGAGATCTATATCAAAATAATGAACTATCAGGGGAATAAAATTGACTATACTGATGTGATCGTCAACTTAACTGATTACCTGAAACGTTACTTTAAGAAAGAATCAATAGTTTTAATTGATGAATACGATACCCCCATTCAAGCGGGTTACTTAAACGGTTATTTTCGGGAGATTATTGATTTTCAAAAAAGTCTTTTAGTGAAAGGTTTTAAAGATAATCTTGCTTTAAAGCAAGGGGTGCTTACGGGAATCATGAAAGTAGCCCAGGAAAGTATTTTTAGTGATTTTAATAACCCCATGGTAGCGACTATCTTAGCAGAAGAATTTAAAGAACGGTTTGGCTTTACTGAAGGAGAAGTAGCAGAGATGGCTCGGTATTTTGGGCTAGAAGGTGAAATGGCAGGGATAAAAAATTGGTATAATGGTTATATTTTTGGGAATGGTGCGGTTATATACAATCCTTGGAGTATTATTAAATATATGTACAATCCCCGCAATGGCTTCAAACCCTACTGGATCAACACTAGCGATAACCGAATTATTAAAGAAGTAATGCAACTAGACAAAAAAGAAGGTAAAGAAGTAGTAGAGAAACTGATTCGGGGTGAAGAGGTATTTAAGGTTATCGAAGAAAACGTAATCTACCAAAGTATCAAGCATAACCCGGAGGTGGCCTGGAGTTTTGTGCTTCACGCCGGATATTTGAAGGCTTCCCGGCGGCGAAAAGATATTTTTGGGGAGAAGTTTGAGTATCAGATAGAAATTCCCAATGTAGAAGTACGAATGATTTATAGAGACATGATTCGGAGTTTCTTTAA
>JANQHU010000355.1 GCA_028282485.1 Bacillota bacterium | reverse complement strand
TCCCGATAAATAGTAAAAAAATATTTCCGGAATATTATTTAATTGATGTGGAAAAGTTTGAAAATATTATTAACGAAGAAATAGACGAATGGATCTATTTTTTTAAAAACGGGGAGATTCGAGAAGATTTCACTTCGCCGGGAATTCTGCTAGCCAGTCAGAAGTTAGATTTGTTAGCCATGGACGAAGCAAAAAGAAAAGCCTATGAAAAGTATCTAGCCTATTTGGCCTCGGAAAAAGATATTATAGATACCGCCAAGGAAGAAGGAATAGCTAAAGGAATGAAAGAAGGAATGGCTAAAGGAAGAGAAGAGGGAATGGCTAAGGGGATAGAAAATGCGGCAATAAATGCCTTGCAAAATGGAGCAGATATTGATTTTATTATGAAAATTACCGGGTTAAGTAGAGAAAAAGTAGTCTGGTTGCAGCAGAAAATAAAAGAAAAGAGCTTGTAATAATTAAGATAAATATCAAAACCCATCCCTTAAAGACAAAATGTTGAACTTTTAGGGGTGGGTTTATTAATTAAGCATCTATTTCTCTTAAAGAGTCTTAACTTCTAATCCAAAAATGAGGGCTATTAGTATTATCCCCTTGATTTGAAAGTGCCCCTGGGATGGATACTTTATAATAATGGCAATTATTCTTATCCCAATAGCTAACTCCCTTGAGGTTGCAATAGGCCAAAAAGACCATATGGGTAGTCGTGGCTGGGAGGTCCAGAGTCACCGTGTATTCCGCCAGATTAGGATCGGAAGGGCAATCCCGTAGATATTGCGCGTTGGCTAATTGGTATCTACCTAAATTATAATTATGCCACGACCAGACAACATCTTGGGTAGAATAGGGGAAAAAGACGGCTGAGGCCTCTTTTTTGGCAATAATAGTAGCTTTCACTTGGTAACCGATGAGATTAGCTCCTGCATATTGAGCAGTTGCTTTCAGGTCATTGATAATTACATTTCTTTTAATAGGAATACATTTGGGTAAGGTGACCTCAGGCCCAATCCCGATTTTGTAGTAATTGCCGTTATTATTATCGAGATAAGTGGCTCCATTTACTTTATAGGTAAGGTATAAATCGTATTCCAGCCCTGGTCCATCGGCGTCAAAAGCAATTTCCGGGGTGGCCACATACCATTTTTGAAAATTTTTGTTCATTTTTTCGTAACGGGCCGGCACATCGTACCAGACGTCATTGACACGATAATAAAGTGTGACGGTTTTATCGGTGCCTAGGTCAGCGAGATCAATCTGGCTATAAATTTGGCTATAATATTGATTAGTAGCCGGATCAAATCTTAGAGTAGTACGAGCATAGAGCATTTTAATGGTTAAAGGATCGGCATCATCCTCATAGATGATAGGATCTTCATCCGGTTCTTCAATAAATTGATCGAAGTCATCGGGGATCTGATAATCATTACCGGGCTCCGAATTACCACCATCATCATCATTATCGTCGTTGCCATTGTTGTTTTGGTCATGCTGCTGTCCGGGATTATCAGAAGGTTTTGAAGTAATATTTTGCTTATTACAACCCATAAAAATAAGAGAAACAATTAGTAGTAAACTAAGTATGTAGAAGCTTTTATTGATGAGACGATGCATTAAAATACCTCCTTAATATAATAAAACAAAATTTGAGTTATTGTGAGTCCCCATATATTTCTATATTAGGGTAATTATATTATACCAGAAAAAGAATTAAAAGGAATTAATAACTATCAAAATGTAATAAAAATTTAACATAAATATCCTGATTACAAACGCTTTACGGAATATTCCATAGCTTTATACCTAAAATAACTAGACTTTTCTAAAATCATGGGTTAAAATGGCAAATAAGAAGTGGTGTCAATTTTCAATAAATTATTAATTATAGTTGGATGATAATAATGTGATCAAGAAAATAAGCTAGGGAAGTGGGGAAATAATGATTAATCATTTAGCGATTATTATGGATGGCAATAGTCGCTGGGCCAAAAAACGGAGATTACCCAGCGTGTTTGGACATCTTGTTGGGGTTAAACGAGTACGAAATATAATTGAATTTTGTTTGAATAAAGGCATTAACCATTTAACTTTATATTCGTTTTCTACGGAAGACCCAACTAGATCTACCCGAGAAAAACAGATTTTATTAAGGATTATTGCTAAACTGCTGAGTAGAGAAATTAAATATTTAAATAAAAATAAAGTTAAACTAGCATTTAATGCTGCCCCAAATCTAAATCCCCAAATAAAATATTTGATTAACCAAGCCGAAACTCTCACTAGGCCTAATCAAGCTTTGCACTTAAGTATTGATATTACCTTGAATTGGGGCAATTATCAGGAAGCTGAAGCATTAATTAAAGAAGCTAAAAATATTAAGTTTAAACAACCAGAACCAAATTTATTAATTATTACTGGTGCTAATCGGGAATTTAAGGAGCAATTACCCACTACTAAATTATACTTTACGAACACCTATTGGCCCTCATTAACTAAAAAGGAAGTTATAAAAATATTAGAGGAATTATAATGAAATTTGATTTAATAATAACTATTATCTCAACAGTAATTTCGGCCTTTTTAATTATTTACATTATTATCTCGAAGCCCAATCGAAATAAGATTATTAATTCTTTTATTCTTTTTCAAACTACTGCCTTTGCTTGGTCTTTGGGAAATATGTTGGAGATTTTAGCCCCAAATCACCAACTGCAATGGAAGGCCATCTTATTTAGTCATTTACCGATAAATTTTGCGGCGGTGGTCTGGTTATATTTTTGTTCTACCTATACTAATAAAAGTTTGTTTAATAACCAGTTGCGAACCTTTTTTTTAATCTTGCCGGCCCTGATGGGGTACTTGTTTGTTTTAACTAATAATCAATATCATTTATTTTATCTCAAATCCACTTATAATCAACATTTATTAGCTACTCCGGCAATTATATTAGCGATAATAGCTAGTATATATGGGTTACTGGGGGTAGTTTTTTTAATTAAAGATTCCATTGGCAAAAGTAAAATTCGCTGGATTACTAATTTTTCGTTAATTTTAGTGGGATTAATTCCTTTAATCTTAGAAATAATCTCCGCGATTAATTGTTGGCTCTTTGAAGAAAGATTACCGATTAGGTATTACCCGACTTTTAGCTTTTCCCTTACCTCGATCATCGTGGTAATCATTTTGTTTAGGTATCGTTTTTTAAACTTAGTACCCATTGCCCATAAAAATATTTTTAGTAATTTAGATCAAGCCATAGTTGTTTTTGATAATGAAGAAAAGATTGTTGATCACAATCTTTTCTTTAAAAAAATATTTATGACCGAAAAGCTGAATGATTTTAAGGATTTTATTATTGTTTTACAAAAAAACAGGGTCGATGATGAGATATTGCAAAAGATTAGTATTATCAAAAACTATAGTATCGAACTAAAAATAAATAATAAATACTATCATATGAAAATCAAACCTCTCTTTGTCTATGAAACCGAGTATTTTGGCAAAATAATTTCTTTTATTGATATCACGGAACATAAAAGAAATTTAGAGTTAATTCAACAAAACCAGGAACAACTAATTGAGAGTGAAAGGTTATTGGCCTTGAATCAATTAGTCGGTAGTATTGCCCATAATTTAAAAACACCACTCATGTCCTGTTCCGGAATAAACGAGATCATCAATAAGATAATCTGTCAATCCGAAAAAACAATCAACGATTTAAAGATTGAAAACCAAGACCAAGAGAGCCTAATGATTAACTTTGAAAAAGTAAAATATTGGATTAAAAATACCAAAGAACAGTTGAATTATATGAATGATGTTATTGATACGGTTAAAGAACAAGTAGCTCCTATTGATGAAAGCGGTCAGCAGTCTTTTTATATAAATGAATTGGTTAATAAAATTAATATTCTCATGAATAACGAAATTAAAAAAGTTGGTTGTTCGCTGCGCTTTGAAATATTAACCGCTGCTCAGGCAAGAATAAAAGGAAATATTAATTATCTGCTGCAAGTACTTAATATCCTGATTGTTAATGCTAAAGATGCTTATGAGGGGAAAAAGGGAGTTATAGCAATTATTATTAAACCAACTGCTGGGGATAAAGTTGATATTTTTGTATCAGATTACGGAAAGGGAATTAAAGAAGAAATTCAAAAAAAATTATTCAAAAAAATGGTAACCACTAAAGGAAAGAATGGTTCCGGAATTGGCCTTTATATCCTAAAATTAATAGTTACAACTAAATTTAAAGGGGAAATAAATTTTGAATCCCAAGAAGGAGTCGGTAGTACTTTTGTAGTAACCTTACCTCTGGAAGTGGATAATTACTGCTAAAAAACGATAATTGAAGTAAACGAGGAAAAAAATATGAAAGATAAAATAAAAATTATCATTGTAGATGATGATGCATTGTATTTGGAAATGTTAAAGGAGTTTTTAAATGAATATAAACCCGTTGGTATAACCAGTTCCAAAGAGGCCCTTAAGAGAATTAAAGAGGAAAAATTTGATTTACTGATTTTGGACTATTATGTTGATGAATTGAATGGTAAAGAAATTGTTAAAAAAATTCGCGAATTTGATCAAGATCTTTATATTTTAATACTGACGGGTTTTGGGGATAATTTTTTGGGAAAAGATCTTTTAGTAAGCTCGAATATCCAAAATTATGTGGAAAAAACTACTCAAATAGAAGATAAAATAATTATTCAGATTATGAGCGGGATTAAGTCGGTGGAACATATGAAACTAAGAAATTCCGTTGATTTTGCCACTAGATTAAAAGAATTAAGAACCACTTATAATATTTCCCAAGAAGATTTAGCGGAATTTATCAAAGTGAAGAGAACTCAAATTTCTAATTATGAAGTGGGCATTAGTAAACCTTCAGTGGAGATACTGGAAAAAATAGCCGATTATTTTGGCGTTAGTTTGGACTATTTGTTATGTCGTTCTATCAATTATCCGGATACCCTTCGAAAAAAAAATTAACCAATGCAGAGATTAAAGATTATGGTAAATGAGAAACAGGTTGTAGCTATTTGTAACTGCAGGCTGTTTTTGTTAGAATTTGGCTTGACAGAATAAGTTAATTGGTTTATGATAAATTAAGTCAATTAAATTGACTATTTTAAATTGACTATTTTGCAGAGAACCTTTTTGAAAATATGTTAGGAGGTGTTTGAGATGTTAAATAACACCAAAGAACTAATTCGAGCTCAAAAAAGATTCCAATCAAAAGCAGTAATCAAGCCTTCATTCAATAAAACTGGTAAAGAGCGGGATGAAATACTCGAAGCCTTAAGAGAGCAAGCCTATTGTTGGCGCTTAACTGCTTTTGCCTTAATCATCCTTACCTTAATTCTTAGTAGTGGTCTGGTTTACCAAACTAGCCAAAATAAAATTGTTCCTTACGTGGTATTTCCCTCAAAAGAAGGCTTGAAAATAGTTGAAACCTCGGCACAACCAGATAACCTCACCTTTATAGAAAACGAATCCCAGGTTCCTGGGAAATAATTGTGACAATACCGGATTGCAGTAATCAAGGCCCGTTAATTTTATCCAAAATTAGGGCTTGCAGATTACGGAGTTCCTTCCGGGCCAAAGCGTTATTGGGGCTTAATAAAAGAGCCGCCATTAAAGTATTCTTAGCTTTACTCAGGTCATTCTTTTTGATATAGCTGATTCCTAAGAAAGTTAAATAAAAGCAATTGTTAGGATTAATTTGAATTAATTCGTTCAGACGCATGATGGCTTGGTTAATATTAGCGTTAATAAAAAGCTCTCTTTTGGCAATGGTATAGAGCAGTTGCGGCTCACTGGGGTCAAGGCTGTTAGCCATCAGGATTAGTTGATTAGTCATTCGTTTCTGTTTTAACCCCTGAAAAAACCCATTAATCATATTCAAATAACCATCCGCCATAATACTGATTATTTTAGGGCTTTCCGGTTGCAATTTTAAGGCTTTTTGACAGAGAGCAATCTTTTTACTATTATATTTTTTCAATAAAGTTTCGTTAGGTTCAATGTATTTATAATAATCTGTATAGAAATTCAAGATCATAATTTGGGTATGATAATAATCATAATCCTTAGTTTTTTTCACCGGGGGACCACTAACCGGATTGGTGCGGAGATAAATAAGTTTTTCTAATTCGCGCATTTCTTGAAGTTTCATATAGTCGGTATTGGTTTTGATCTCTTCCAGATAATCGTTAGCCTGGGCAGAGCTGCTTCCGGTAAAGATCAAAAACGTTAGTATTAAGCCAATAAAAAATGATTGCTTTAACATAGCGCTTCAAACTCCTTATTTCCTATAAGTTAATGATCGCATTTTTCCCTAGATTAGTCAAGAGTAGATTTTGTGACCAAATATCCCGAAAGTGATTATTTTTTAAAATAGTCTGGGGAGTATGGTTTCTAATGGAAATTCCAATCCGACAATCACTAATTTGATTATTACTTAAGCAATTGAAAGGGCCGTCATTGTAATGGACTCGGCCACCACCGCCGAGAAGGATGCCGATTTTGCTAGCGGTGATTCGGTTTTGCCGAATCACATTATAATAATTATACTCCCCATGGACATCAATCGCACCCCCGGTGTGGCAATGGCGGAGCCTATTTTTTTCGAGGAGATTATTACCATTGCCGTGGTTTAACAATAAGCCGTGGCGTTGCCCGGTAATGTGATTTTTTTTAATTAAACAAAAATGAGACCGATCTAAAGCAATCCCCCAGCCCCTGCTACTCCTCAAATTGACCGCTTTTTTAATTAAATTATTTTGGGCAACACATTTATAAGCATTCAGAAACTCGATCCCGGCTTTACTATGATTAGAGATGGTGATTTTTTCAAACAGGCAGTTTTGGCCATAAGCACAAATAATACCGCTGGTGGGACCTTGGTGAGAGTTGATTTTTATCTTAAAATTGCTAATGGAGACGTTTTTAACAGGAACTACCCGAAAAAGGCGGGGGTTTGGTTGTAAAGATATTGAAACAGGCTCCTGTAAAGTAATTCTTTGAGAAGTCACTTTCCGGATGGTGGTGGCAAAGTTTTGTTCCCGAAAAAAAGCGAGGGTTTTCCGGGCCCGCGGGATAAGTGCCCCCGAATCCGGAGCTAGAAGATAGACCAGATCCCCGGATTGTAAAGTAGTGAGACCCGTTGCCGGGAAGCTCCGTTGGCCTGCTTTGAAAGCTCCCTTTAACTGTAGGTAGCCCGGGATGACTTGGCCTCTAATTAAAAAAGGAGCAGCGGCCATTTTTTTGAAAAAAGGCTTTTGCCATTTTAATTGGAGTACTTTATAATTCTTGGTAACTCGGTTAACGAAATGAATGGTGGCTTTTTGCCCCTTTAAAGTGATCTTCGAACGGTTAATGAGAATTGGTTTAGTAATTAAATAAGTTCCCGGCGGAAAAAACAAGGTAGTCCCAGGGGGAACTTTAGTCACTAATTGTTGAATCAAGGCCGTATCATCAGTAGTTCCATCGCCGCGGACTCCTTTTTGCCGCACATTTATAATTCGTTGCGCTAAGGGTGATTTTGGTAAATCATTGATTTGATAAGTAAGGCGGGAGCGGGCCTGGTTAGCCACAGATCCCCGCTGCCCATCCCCGGAAGTAATAAGGCTGCTTCCTAAAAAAATAATCAAGAACCAAAAATAGAAATGCGGATTTATTTTTCTAAATGGTAGTCTTTGGGGCATGGAACTTACTCCTTTAATAATATTATTTCTAAATATCAGTCAATGGTCAAGCCGTTCCATAAATCTAGTTTGTATTCTTTCCAGGGGAGACCAAGAACTATTTTAACAGCCTGAATACTGGCCATGGCTCCGGCAATATTAGCAATGGGGGCAATAATATGACATTTATGAAAGAAGTCTGGGTACTCGTCCATTACTTGAGTCGCGTCAGCTTGATCAATGAGACCGTAGTCTTTGGTCTGCCCTGTTTCGATGACTTCTCGCCAGCGGCTCCGCACTTTGGCAAAATCAGCTTGGTCGTACTCTTGACACACTTTAGGAGTTAATTCGGCTAAAGTATATTTTAATAGCTGGGCATGATTGGTCTCTTCAAAAGTAGGTAAGTCCGGCTGTTTTTGATAATCCCAAACCTTGGCCGTAATGGTCCACCGATTGCCATTGCAATTAACCCGGGAAGCCGTAATTACGGGAATACCATACTTTTTCGCTATCCGATGAACCAGTACTTTTACCGATTCTTTGTCGGGTTGACAGATAATACAGTCAAATTGTCGACAAAAAGCTTCGACATTGTTATTGTTAATCCCTTCTAAAATAGTAGTTACTTGACAAAAAGGGTTGATTTCGTTAATGCGTTTAGCAGCAATGCTCGCTTTTTTATCGGAAGCACGGCGTCGCCAGCCAAAAGAGTTTAGGAAATTGGAGAACAACTGGCGGTTTAAGTTAGAAGGCTCAAAACATTCAATATCGGCTACCCCGATATTCCCCAGACCGCACCGCGCTATCATTTCAGTGGCAATTCCGCCGATACCCCCGACGCCGATTACGGCTACCTGGGCCTTTTTTAAAGTAGCTTGTTGACTCTTATTGAGGAGGAGGTTAGATCTCAAAAAGAGTTGTTGGTAAAGCTCTGTTTCTTCAATTTGTTTTTCTAAATGAGAAGAGGGTGAGTGATCATTATAACGTCGTTTCATGGTAGTAACATCCTTTCTATTATCAATTTAGTCATGGAAATAAAATAAGGCATTATTAAAATCACTAATGGGATCAATGAGGTGGTGCATAAAAAAAACTAGGGCCGTAATAAATAATACTTTCAAAAAAAATTGGTACCGGGCGTAATTAACCTTGGCAAAAGTAGTAAATTGACCCCGGTCAGCTACTTGGGCCGACATTTTTTGGCCGCCGCGATGGGTCCATTTTTGATCGGCTAGATTACTAAAAGCCCAGAGTTTGATAATGGTTCCCAGCCATTGATTAATGAATTGAATGTAGATTCCGGCAAAGAGCAGGCGGCCTCGGTTAATGGAAAAGATCAGGACACAAAGTAATGCTTGGAAGAGGCTCAGATATAAAAAAGCAACCAAGTAAATCGGACTCTTTAGACAACCCAGTAGAAGGGCAGCAGTAATGCCAATCAGATTAGTATACATGGATAGCCGTTGGGTTAATAGACAAAACCAGATAAATAGCGGAGTGCGCCAGATGGGGAGTATTAATAAACTGCGGCCATTATTACGGGCGGTATTGGTAAACCAGCGGCGTAAGTTTTTTTGGGACCGAAGAAAGCCGTTTTCATTAATACATTCAACCGTATAGACCACGGCATCATGGGCGTATAAGAGTTCTTTACAACCATAGCGATGTCCGTTTTTAAAGATCCAAAACCAAGTACTCTTATCATCGCCACCGAGAAACTTGATTTTCCCCCACAGCCAATGATTCATGCCGTCGTTTTCTACCATATTGATAAAATCGGTTTGAGTAGCCAGGTTAGCTCGAATTACCGAAAAGCGGCCAGTTAAACAGAGCACCCGGCGACTGAAAGCATGACTGCTCATATAAAAATCTCTTAAGGATAAGCGATAATCAAACCAGTGCTCGTAAAAGCGGGAACCAAAATTGATGAGTTCTTCATTAGTAGTCAACCCACCGAGGTGAGCATTGTTTTGGAAATAAGGAAAGACTTTTGTTAATAGATCTTCCCCCCAAATACTATCGCCGTCCATGAAGATCACTAAAGAATTTGAGGAATAATTTTCCTGAGCGAGGCTTTGGAGGTGGCGGATCCCTTGAGCTAAAGCATTCCGCTTGCCTTTACCGGTTTGTTTTAAAAAAATTAACTCCCCATTATT
>JANQHU010000329.1 GCA_028282485.1 Bacillota bacterium | reverse complement strand
AGTGAATTTCCATGGAATTCACCAAAATGCACGGACTCGGTAATGATTTTATTTTAATTAATTGTCTTTCCCCAACCGCCGCTCCTGACCTCAGCCTTGATTGGGCCCAAATGGCACCAAAGTTATGTGACCGGCACCTGGGGATCGGCGCCGATGGTCTGATTCTCCTGCTGCCCTCCCAGACTGCCGATTTAAAAATGCGGATTTTTAATGCGGACGGTAGTGAAGCCGAAATGTGTGGTAATGGGATTCGGTGCTGCGCCAAATTCGCCTTTGAAAACAGCTTAATAAAGAAACCTTCTTTGACCGTCGAAACCCTGGCCGGAATTATAAAACCCCAACTGATCATCACCGCTGGTTTAGTTAGCGAGGTAAAAGTTGATATGGGCAAGCCCATTTTTACCAGAAACCGCATCCCCGTTCTTGGGGAAGGCACTCAGGTAGTTAATGAAGCCTTAAAGGTGCAAGAAATGACTTTCCGTATTACCAGCATCTTAATGGGAGTCCCCCATACCATTATTTATGTGGATAATCTAGCCGCAATTGATGTGGCCACCCTAGGACCCGCGGTGGAAACCCATCCCCTTTTTCCCCAAAAAACCAATGTTAACTTTGTCCAAATAATTAATAAACAAAAAATCCGGGTCCGCACCTGGGAGCGGGGGGCCGGATTAACTCTGGCCTGCGGTACTGGTAGTTGTGCCGCGGTGGTAGCTTCAGCCCTCAATCAGCAAACCGAACGTCAAGTCTTGGTAGAATTAGCCAAAGGTAATCTATTAATACAGTGGGCTGCTAACGATATTGTCTATATGACTGGCCCGGCTACTACCGTTTATCAAGGCCAGTGGTTACTCTAACCTTATTTTTTGGGCTCTTTCGTAATATAAACTAGGGTGAATCTTTTGGATAAGTAAATCAGAAGGGAACAACCCAGCAAAATAGCAATGATTATTAATAACTGCTGGCCGGAAAAGACGATGCGGGCTAAAGGATCAAACCGCCCGGCAGCCACAAACTTGCCGGTAACTTCGGCCAAAACCGGTTTAAAAGTATTAAATAAAAGTCCCGTATAGCAAGCGGCTAAAAATGCGTGTAACAAGCGGGCGATAAAGTAGGGTTTCATCCGAATATCAGTATCATGAATGACGCTGGCCACCTGACCGTGTACACAAAAGCCACTCCAGGCAATTATCCAACTAGCAATAATCAAACAATCAGTTAACGGAGCCTGCGCTTTACTGGCGGCCATGGTGCCCAAATCGATTTCTAAAATTCCATTAAAAAGAGCCGGTGCTAAATTAGCCTTAATTCCAAAAAAATTCAAAATCATCTCTAGCCCGGGCGTGATTAAGTTTAAAAAACCGGATAGGGTTAGAATTTTTACCAAGACCGCAAAGACCATAATGAAACCGCCGATAGTTAGCAACGTACTCATAGACTCTTTTACTGCATCCCCCATTAAGCGACCAAAAGGTCTGCCGTCTTCGGCTCGAGCCGCAAACAAAGCCTGTACGGCTCGCTTAATTAAGCCCCCTTGGTTAGTTGTGGGCGGCTCGTTAATGACTAAACCTTCTTCCTTTCTTCCGTAAAATTTATAAATAATTCCCACGGTAAAACTCGAAAGATAATGGGCGATTCCCAAAATCACTCCCAAATCAGGCCGACCAAACATCCCCACCGCTACTGCTCCAAAAATAAATAAAGGATCTGCCGTATTGGTAAAGGATAATAATCGTTCTCCTTCAATTCGAGTACACAAGCCACCGCGGCGAAACTTCCCGGTAATCACCGCGTCCATAGGATATCCGGCGGCTAACCCCATGGAAAGAGCAAAAGCCCCCACTCCCGGCACATTAAATAACGGCCGCATTAAAGGTTCTAAAAGTACCCCCAAAAAATGAACTACCCCTAATCCCAAGATTATTTCCGATAAAACAAAAAAGGGCAATAAGGAAGGGAGGACCACCTCCCAAAATATTTTCAAACCCTGCTCTGCTGCGGCTACCCCATCCTGGGGATAAAAAACTAACGAAAGGGTCAGCAAAGTAACAAAGGCCGCCCCCAATAAAAGACTTAGCTTTTTTTTGATAACCAGAGTGTACATGTTCCAATCACCTTTTGTCCTAATTTTAATTAGTAAATATGTACGCTCTCGCTAGGGTAAATAGAACCCTTGTTTTCAAAACTATATCAAATACAACTTTTTTTATGCAAAATAATTTAATTGAGACTTTTTAGTTGGAGTAGAAGTACTTGGTGTCTGTTTTTCACTTGAACTACCCGGGTGTAAAGAAGGTTGGGATTCACCTGGGACCGTCTCAGTTAGCCACTTTTGAAGTCTCTGGGATTTGGTTTTAGCTAACTTCTGTTCTGATTTCACTTTAATTTTATTCTTTTTATTATTTGGGTTAGCTGGTTTCTTACAAAAATATTCATCTAATGAAGAAGGAGGACTAACTTCTTTATGAAATTGGTAACTGCCATCATCATCAGAAGAAGAAAAGTCCCGCGGTGGTCTCGGCTTAACCTTTTTTGCTGATTTTTCGTTTGGTTCACTTTTTGCAGAATTACTCTCCCAACCTTTTTCCCATGGGCTAAGTTTAGAATATTCCTTGGCAATATCGTCAAAATCACTTCCACAACTACCCAATTCATAAGCTGTAGCCGAGGTATCCGAACCCTGGCGATAAAAAGTCAACGGAGTAACTCCTAATTGGGCCAAGCACCTCTTTTCGTTAAAAAATCCAATTCCGGAACTAGCACTTCCGGAGCCGGAATCTTTTCTGGCTACAGGCTTTTTTTTAGAGAGGTTCCCTGAAGTTGAACCAGCCGGATATCTAGTTGCTTGTTTTACACACACTCTAACATCACCTACTATAAAGAATTCATCGTTCATTATAACATTTATTATAAATAATGTAAAATAAAAACTTTTGTTCTTTAATTTTACTAACCAGAAAACTTACACCCTTACAAAAGCCTGATAATTAAAGGTATCTGCTAAATAAATACAATAGTCATCGGCATACTCCTTATCGTCCACATGCCAAGTATGGCTTTGGGCATTGACGTTACGGATTGTTACATAATTAAAGGGATCAGCAGCATACTGCCTAATTCCCTGTTGTACACATAACCTACTAAAATGACGGTCTTCCGCAATGGTTTGATGGGGATAGGCAATCTGCCCAAAAACTTCCCGCTTCACCACTTGACCCGCCCCGGTCAAACTATCGATATACCGATACCAGGGGACGAAATTAACCAGAGCACTTCGGGGATCAAAGCCCGCGCCACACCGATCCACAAATAACTGGTTAGTCCCTGTAAAAAAAACAAACTGACAGGTCTTCCCTACTACTGCTGCCTCGGTACATTTAAAATAGGTTAACATATCCGTTAAATACTCCGGGCCGTAGTAGTCATCATCATCAAAACGGGCAATATAAGCCCCCGTCGCCCTACTAATTCCATAATTTAACGACTCGCCCAATGAAACTGGGCGATCAAAATAATGGATTTGAGCATTAGGGTAGTTTTGACTATAACTTAGCCATTTAGTAACCTCAAATTGATTATTATTCAGCACGATAATTAATTCTTTGTTGGGATAGTTCTGTCTACGATAATTAGCAAAAATATTTTCAAGGCAATCTGGTTTTCTGGTGGGCGTAATAATGGAGACTTTTTGATGAAAATCGATTAGTTTGCGATAATTTTTACGAATTTGATATAATGTTGCTAGCTCTTTTTTAAAAATCTGATGATAGCGGGAGCCCTTATTCATTAATCTTCCCTCCAAATTGCAGCCACTCCAGAGGAGTAGTCATTTGGCGATGGGGATATCTCGGGCCCGAAGTTCCCAGACAAGACTTACAGTGATCCATGGGAACCGGACTATCAATATACTCGAGCAACCTTTCTCTGAGATTGGGTTCATGAATCGGTATCCCACTGAACCGGTAGTGGCGCTTGATCCCTCTAACTTGATCATAATTTGCCTGAATCAACGGTTTGGCACAGAGATAATAATAGCCATCCTCAAAGGTATGACAAGACCATTCGTGGGCAATTTTACATTGTTGAAAGATGCCCCTGGTCTGTTCTTCACCATTATCATAATTTAAATTGGTCAAACTAAAACTATCAAATTGATTCACCACAAACTGCACCCCCGGATGCAGCGCTTGGCGCCTGGCTACTTCATTTTGGAGCGCCTGATAGTCGGAGCAAGGATAAGCACTAATCTCCACATAATCTAAATGTTGAAACAATTCGTCTTTTTGCTTATAAAGCAGCAAGCCATTGGTACAAATTCCAATGGTTCCAAACATTTGTGACTCTCTGGCTGCTACTAAATAATCAATGATCTTTTTGCTAATCAGTGGTTCGCCGCCTAAGATGCGAAATTTTTTCACCCATAAGACTTCCGCCAGGGCTTTGAGATCGTCCCGATAATTTTCAAAATCCGCATGATGTTTTTTGATGAACGGTGCATCCCGTGAACAACCTAAACAC
>JANQHU010000321.1 GCA_028282485.1 Bacillota bacterium | reverse complement strand
GAGCAACCGGTCCAAGTGGGGCGACGGGAGCCACCGGGGCCACCGGAGCAACTGGTCCCGCAGGCCCAGGTGAGGTGGAATTAGTTTTTACCGTGCTTGATTTATATAAAAACGGAAGCTACGATCCGACCAACGAATTTACTAAAGACATTTATCCTTTGGCATCAACACCGCCAGATCCGGCTTCGGAAGGAGGTCGTCTCGGTAGCTGGAGTCTACCGGTAGAGTCAACTAGCGAAGCAGTAAGTATCGAGTTTAAACTACCTAATTCCTACACATCAGGTACTACGATCGTGGTTGATGCCCATATTTTGCTGTCGCGAAGGGATACTACTGCCGGAAATGTGCAACTCCGTCTGCGAGCTGACTTTAGGAGTAATGCCGAACAATGGGGCGAAGGAACAGCTAGTTTTGAGTATAAAGAAACAGCGTTCTCCCCGGTGACTGCGGTAACTGAACCTACTGGTGCCGACGGCACCAAAAGTGCCAGACATTATGTTCTCTCTTTTACTTTGACCAATCCTGATGCTGATCCGAGAGATTGGGCTTTCTTTACAATTGATCGGGTTGTATTAGATTCAGGTGGTTACGATGATGTCATAGATCTGGTTGTGGTCTCTGCTCGATATGCAACTACATAATAAAGAATCTTAGATTGAAAATATATTTTTTAAACTCGTGTACTTGATTGGCGCGGGTTTCTTTTTTTATTTTTGGGCTATCTAAATTTATTAAAATTTTTGTCGAATTTTGATTAATGATCGGGCATAGGATACTTTGAAATAGATTCAATTTAGAAAGAGGGAGAGTGAATAATGAAGAAGCTCCGTTTTCATTTACTAGGACTTGCTCATCTTATTACCCATCGTTCAAACTCCACTTGTGCTTACACTCAAAAAATTATTAAGCTGGCCAAAATGATAAAGAAATATGGCCATACAGTTTATTTTTATGGCGTGGCAGGCTCTGAGTTAGATTGTGATGAAGTGGTTTCTATTTCGAATCAGGAAATACTCAGTTGTACGTATAATGAGTATGATCAAACCAAAGAATTTTATAAACATGATCCCAAAGATCTGGCCCATCAGACTTTTAACCAAAATACCATTCAAGCAATTAAAGCCCGCCAACAAGAACGGGATATTCTTTTATGTACCATGGGAAATTATCAAAAACCAATAGCTGATGAAGTCCGTTTATTAACTGTGGAATCAGGAATTGGTTATTCCGGAGTCTTTGCCTCCCATCGCGTTTTCGAATCTTATGCCTGGATGCATTATGTATATGGACTCATTCGCCAAGATGACGGCGTATGGTATGATGCAGTAATTCCAAATTATTTTGATCCCCTTGATTTTCCGTTTCAGAGTGAAAAAGAGGATTACTTACTCTATTTAGGACGGATTATTGGCCGTAAGGGAGTGCAGGTTGCTTCGGAGGTTGCTAAGGCTACCGGAAATCAACTTTATGTAGTTGGGCAAGGTTCGCTTGATAATCCGGGAGAGCATCTAAATTTAAGTTCTGAGAAACACCTTAAATATTTTCCTGCCGTTGGGCCTCAGGAGCGGGGGGAATTGCTTAAGAAAGCCAAAGCAGTCTTAATGCCGACTTATTATTTGGAGCCATTTGGGGGAGTAAATGTGGAAGCCCAACTATGTGGCACCCCGGTTATCACTAGCGATTGGGGCGCTTTTCCCGAAACGGTGCTACATGGGTTAACGGGCTTTAGGTGTCGGGTATTTGAGGAATTCTGTTGGGCAGTAAAAAATATTCATCAAATTCGGCCCAGTAATTGCCGGGAGTGGGCCGAGAAGAATTATTCCATGGAGCGGGTAGGAAAAATGTATGAAGAGTATTTTCGAAGAATCTCTAAGCTTTTTGAACAAGGCTGGTATCAGCCAAATGAAGAACGGGATCAATTAGATTGGCTTAACCGTTATTATCCCAGGGAGAGGGTTTAAATAATTAGCAACAAGAAGACGTTTATATTAAACATGAAAAATGGTCAAGAAAATGGTTGGCTTTAGCTAGCCTCCTTTTTTCTTGACCATTATGCTAGTCTTGCAAGATTAGTTTAAATAAGCTTACCAAATACAATAAAATCGTAGATTTGTTGAAAAGTTTGCTCCCAATGGAATTTTTGAGTATGATGAATGGCATTTTGTTGTAAGCGCATCCGAAATACCGGATCTTCAATTAATTGGGAAATTCCTGCTGCCAGGTTGTGGGCGGTTGGATAACAGGAAAGGCAATTAAATTCATGCTTTAAGAGCCATTCGTTACCGGAATTTTTTGTGACAACCGGAACAACCCCACAAGCCATGAATTGCGGGGGTAAGTAAGAAGGGTGGGGCGTCGCCATCAGGGCTAATCCGATATGACTTTCCCGATAGACATCACCGGTTTTTTCATAAGGCATGTAGCCCAGCCATTCGTGTTTAAAGTTATAGGGAGTATGCTTTTCAGTTTGTTCTTCCCAACCAGCTATTAAGATCTGAACTCGTTTGCCATATTTAGCCTTCACAAAGCGCAGCGCGGTTTTACCTAGCTCATACATATTCCGAGGGACAGGTGGGCGGCCGTAAAAAATAATTTTAATAGTCTCGTTGCTTTTATGAACGGTATTTGATCCTGAGGAGAAAAATACGGACTGATCTACTCCCGGAATAAAGGAGGTGCCGGAAATATTATGAT
>JANQHU010000170.1 GCA_028282485.1 Bacillota bacterium | reverse complement strand
CTCTTCTTGCATCCGTTGATAAAATCTTTTAATATCTACCTCCGGAACATCTTTAAAACTTTCTTCCCCAAAATAAATATTTAAGGGGACCACCTTGATTTTTAATTCCCGCACTAAATTTAAAGGGATATCGGCAGTACTATCAACAATAATTTGAATCATTAAAAAAACTCCTCCAACTCCACAATTTAGCGCCACTCATTCCACTGAAAATAGATAATAGTAAAGGGGCTGGCCACCATAATGAACTTCTACTTCCGCCTCGGGAAAGCTCTGATTCAAATTAGTTACTACCCTTTCGGCAGTTAGAGCATCCACATCTTTTCCATAATAAATAGTCAGCAAACCATTTAAAGCCGCGGGTATCTTTTCGATAGTATTTAATAATACTTCTTCAGAGGTTCTCCCACAAATTTGAATCTCCCCGTTTACTAAACCAATAATATCCCCCTTGTCAATATTCATGGTTCCCAAACGCAAACTGCGTACCGCGTAGGTCACTTCTCCGGTAATTATATTATTTAAACCGCTAGTCATTAAGGCGGTATTTTCGGCTAAAGTCTTACTGGGAGAAAAATTAAGCAAAGCGGTGATTCCTTCTGGAATAGTCTCCGAGGGAATTACGCGCACTTCTTTATCCACTAATTGTTGCACCTGGTTAGCTGTGAGAATAATATTACTATTATTAGGTAAGATAATTACTTCCGGTGCAGCTAAAGCATTAACCGCTTTCACCAGCTCCTCAATACTGGGATTCATAGTCTGGCCGCCACTGACTATCTGCTGAGCTCCCATACTGCCAAAAATTCTTTCCAAACCATCTCCCACGGCCACGGCCAAGATTCCGACGGGGGCGGGATCTTCTTCCTCAGAGAGACTCATTTTTAAATTTTTCTGACTTTGTTCTAGCATATTATCAATTTTAATTTCCGATAAACTTCCTAATTTCACGCCAAAATCTAAAATTATTCCCGGATTATTAGTATGAATGTGGATCTTTAAGATTTCTTCGTCACCCACCACTAATAAAGAATCCCCCTGATCCGTTAAAAAATCTTGGATAACCTCAGCATTAAGCCTCTTTCCTTTTAAAATAAATTCAGTACAATAATTAAAGGAAAGACTTTTTTCCCAGCTTAAATCGTCGGCTAAAGCTCCCAAATCAGGACCTTTTCTACCCTCAATAATCTTATGAGCAATTTCTAATTGTTCATCATTATTAATAATCTCACCGCGTAAATATTGGATAATTCCTTGAAAAAAACAGACTAAACCATGTCCTCCGGCATCAACTACGCCGGCTTTTTTTAAAATTGGCAGCAGATCCGGAGTGTTTGCCAAACTCTGGTCTGCATGTCGATAAAGTTTTTCGATAAAATCAACTAGAGTAATCTCTTCCCGGTCAAAAGTTGCTGCAAACTCGGCTACTTCGCGAATAATTGTTAACATAGTTCCTTCCACCGGTTTGCGAACGGCTTTATAACAGAAATGACTGGCACTATTTAGTCCCTCAATAATCTCTTTTTTGGTGAGGACTTCCTCAGTTAAAGTAACTCCTTTGACAAAACCGCGAATTAATTGGGAAAGAATCACCCCGCTATTGCCTCGGGCTCCCATTAAAGCTCCAAAAGCAGCTGCTTCTAAGAGCTCACTTAAGTTTAAAGTTTCATTTTGGTTAACTTCTTTTAAAGCCGCTTGAAAAGTAAGATACATATTAGTTCCCGTATCACCATCAGGAACCGGAAATACATTTAATGCATCAATAGTCTTCTGATATTTAAAGAGGCTCTTTGTTCCGGCTGCTAACAACTCTTTAAACAAAAGACCATCAATAATCTTCACCTGCAAACCTGTTCCTCCTAATTCTTATTGAGCCGGATGTCCTGAACAATCACATTCACTTTGGCTACTTGTAATCCTAATTGGTTTTCCACCGCATAACGGACTCTCTCAATCACATTATTAGCTACTTCTTTAATCTGCACCCCGTACTCCACAATCACATAGAGGTTGATAACCACACTATCCTCATCAATAGAGACTTCGATTCCTTTAGTAAGATTATCTTTCAGGTTGAATAATTCCGACAAACCATCTTGGATAGTTCGAGAAGTCATCCCGACCACACCTACACACTCTAGTGCTGCTATTCCGGCCACCATAGCAATTGCACTGGGGGCAATATTCATATTACCACCCGCACGATTAATTACAGTTCCACTTCGTTCGGCCATTTTATCTCCTCCTCTTAAGGTAAATTATTTATTATACCGACAAAATATAACTATTCTGCATCTGTTATTTTTTTAGATTACCGAATATTATTATTACTCAAAATCGTAGCTATTAAGCTAAAATTCGTTTCAATAGATTCGCTACTCTAAAATGAAAATCCTGCTTGAATACCGTAAATACTCTATTAATATTACACTTTAGTTAAATTATCCAAGATGTACTTCAATAAATTGTATTTTTAAGTTATAATTGGTTCATCAATCTTAAATTTTTGATTTTTAGGAGGTATTATATTGATGAAAATTTCTCAAACCAATTTTTTAGCAATAACTCTCAATCTCTACCTGATCCTCTTTTTAATCGGCTGTGGGGGAAAATCAGGAGGAAATATTTCTCCCACTCCAGCTCCCACCCCTGTCCCTACTCCCACCCCAATACCAGTAATTGAGGGTTTAATTGGTTATTGGAGTTTTGATAATGCTGATTTAACCGACGATAGTGGCCATGGTCATCACGGAAAAAATCACGGTGGTAAGTTTATTCCCGGGATTAAAGGGAAGGCCATTGAATTTAATAACCCGGACCATTACGGAACTAAAAACAAGGCTTCCGGTTTTGGCAACAATACTTGTGCGGAATTAGCTGATTTTTCGCTACCCGATTCTTTCAGTATCTCCATGTGGATTAACCCTTATGATACCAATGACAAACAATGTTTTATCAGTAAAAATACCCCTGCCGGAGAAAACGTCTTGTTGGCTGGTTATTGGTATGATGGTTATTTCATCAGTTTAAATAATTACTATAAGGCACAAGGCCTTAAAGAAACCGGATTTCAACATCTGGTTTTAGTGGTCCAAAAACAAGAAACCACTGCTAGTTCTTTAGTTAAAGTCTATAAAAACGGGCAATTAATAGTTGAACATACCCTGACAACAATCATTGATAATACCAGTAATCTCCCTTGGTATCTGGGAGTCGAATGGGACTTTAATAGTGAAAATAAGCAAATCTATCCTTCCAACTTCTTTAACGGAGCTATCGATGAATTAAGAATTCATAACCAAGCTCTTGCTGAAGCTGAAATTCGTCGTTTATACAATATCGATGGAGCTGATTATAATTTTGAAGATCAGACTCCGCAAGGGTTTTATCTTAAAAATAATGCCCCCATTCTAGAAGTTTCCCAAGAAAAAGCCTACCAAGGTAGTAATTCCTTAAAATTAGCTTTAAATTCTGATGAAGATACCATTCTCCAAGTTGATAGCCCCAATCTCAATATCGGGAGCTTCATTAATGCCCAGGTCTATCTCCCGACCACGGAAAATTTAAAAGCTCTCAAATTATTTGCCAGTGATAGCAATAACCGGAAGTCTACCTCCTATTTTTCCTCTAAAGAGTTAAGCCCCGGCTGGAATAAAATCTCCCTGACCATCCCTCATTTAAGCGGTAGTTTTATGGAAGACGACTTTAGCGGTAACTTAAGTCAGTGGCACAATACGGTTACCAATACCATTGAAAACGGGCAATTCAAAGTAAGCAATAACGAATACGTCCGGAGTAAAATTGGTAAAAATTGGGATAACTATACTTTTGAAGTTGATATTACTATCGTAAATCTTGCCGCCGGACTCACCTTTCGGGCCCAAGATAAAGCCAACTATTATCTATGGCAATTTTTGCCTGGCCGTTTCAGTGCCTACAAAAAGATCAATAATATTTGGCACCTAATCAAAACAAAGTCGACGGCAATTTCGGTAAATACTCAATATCGCGTTAAAATTGAGTTGCAAGGTTCCTCCATCAAAACCTACGTTAATAACCATTTAATCGATGAAACCATTGATGGTCAATATACTAAAGGTAATTTGGGCTTTCGACAGTGGGAGTCCGAAACAGCCCTTTTCGATAATGTCAAGGTTTACCGGGAAAACTCCGGCGAACCCTTAGTTGGGCCTTTTCAAAATCTCGGCCTCATGATCCTTCCCGAAGGCACTTATCAAGGTGAAGTCTTTGTGGATAGTATTTCGATTCATAATTAGTTCATCAATTTTAATTTTTAAATTTTTAGGAGGTAGTATATTGAAAAAATTTTTTCAAACTAATTTTGTGGCCATAGCTCTCAATCTATACCTAATTCTTTTTTTAATCGGTTGTGGGGGAACCTCGGGAAATATTTTTCCTACTTCTACTCCTACCCCAACGCCGCCGCCCACCCCAATACCAGTTATGGAAGGTTTAATTGGCTATTGGAGTTTTGATAATGCTGATTTAACCGACGATAGTGGCCACGGTCATCATGGTACCAATCACGGTGGTAAATTTATTGCCGGGATTAAAGGGAAGGCCATTGAATTTAATAACCCGAACCATTATCAAACTAAAAATACGACTCCCGGCTTTGGTAACAATACTTGTGCGGAATTAACTAATTTTTCGCTACCTGATTCTTTCAGTATTTCGATGTGGGTTAATTCTTATGATACTCATGATAAACAATGTTTTATCAGTAAAAACACCTCTACCGGAAAAAATATCTTCTTGGCTGGTTATTGGAATGATAGCTATTTTATCACTTTAAATAATTACTATAAGGCACAAGGCCTTAAAGAAACCGGATTTCAACATCTGGTGTTGGTGGTCCAAAAGCAAGAAGCCACCAATAGTTCTTTAGTTAAATTCTATAAAAACGGACAACTAATAATTGAACATACCCTGGCAACAATTATCGATAATACCAGCAATCTCCCTTGGTATTTAGGAGTCGAATGGGACTTTAATAGTGACAATAAGCAAATCTATCCTGCCAACTTCTTTAACGGAGCCATCGATGAATTAAAAATTCATGATCAGGCTCTTACCGAAGCTGAAATTCGTCGTTTATACAATGTCGATGGAGCTGATTATAATTTTGAGGATCAGACTACCCAAGGGTTTTATCTTAAAAACAATGCCTCCGTCCTGGAAGTTACCCGAGAAAAAGCCTACCAAGGTAATAATTCCTTAAAATTAGCCTTGAATTCTAATGAAGCTATCACTCTCCAAGTTGATAACCCTAATCTCAATATTGGGAGCATCATTAATGCCCAGGTCTATCTCCCGACCACGGAAAACCTGAAAGCTCTTGGATTATTTGCCAGTGATAGCGATAATCGGAAGTCTACCTCTTATTTTCTATCTGAAGAATTAAGCCCCGGTTGGAATAAAATTTCCCTGACTATCCCTCATCTGAGCGGTAGTTTTATGGAAGACGACTTTAGCGGCAACTTAAGTCAGTGGCATAATACGGCCACCAATACCATTGAAGACGGGCAACTCAAAGTAACCCATAACGAATATGTGCGGAGTAAAATTGGCGAAAATTGGGATAACTATACTTTTGAAGTTGATACTACTATCCTAAATCTTGCCGCCGGGCTCGCCTTTCGGGCCCAAGATGAAGCAAATTATTATCTGTGGCAATTTTTGCCTGGCCGTTTCAGTGCCTGGAAAAAAATCAATAATGTTTGGTACCTAATCAAAACAAAATCGGCGGCAATTGCCTTAAATACTAAATATCGCGTTAAAATTGAGTTAAAAGGTTCCTCCAGCAAAACCTATATTAATAACCATTTAATAGATGAGACCATTGATGGTCAATATGCTAAAGGTAATTTTGGCTTCAGGCAGGCGACCACTCAAGCAGCCCTTTTTGATAATGTTAAGGTTTACCGGGAAAACTCCGGCGAACCCTTAGTTGGGCCTTTTCAAAATCTTGGCCTCGTGATTATTCCCGAGGGCATCTATCAAGGTGAAGTCTTTGTGGATAGTATTGATTGTCGTTATTAATTAAATTAAATATTCTACGATAAACTGAAAGCAGAGGTCAATGGTTAGCCTCTGCTTTCTTTAATTTAATTTAAATTAACTTCTGGTCACATGGGAGCTAATTCTTCAGTGGACTTGAGGGCCTCCTGCCAAACCTGCTCCACTGTATTCACCGGGATGATTTTCACCTTACGGGAAACATTTTCTGGAATATCTTCCAAATCCTTTTTATTTTCCAACGGTATTAAAATATTCTCAATACCACTCCGGTTGGCTGCTAGGATTTTTTCTTTCAAACCACCAATAGGCAGCACTCGACCTCTTAAGGTAATCTCCCCGGTCATGGCAATATCTTTGCGAACCGGACGATTAGTTAAGGCTGAAACAATCGCCGTGGCCATGGTGATTCCTGCTGAAGGACCATCTTTGGGAATGGCCCCTTCGGGAATATGAACATGGATATCATATTTATCACAAAGATCATTAGCAATCCCTAGCCCTTCGGCCTGGGAGCGAATATAACTAAAAGCAGCTTGAGCTGATTCTCGCATTACATCGCCTAGTTTTCCTGTTAAAATAAGTTGTCCTTTTCCTTTTACCAAGGTCACTTCAATAGAGAGAATTTCGCCGCCAACTTCCGTCCAAGCCAGACCAGTCGCCAATCCAATTTGGTCTACTTCCTCCACTTTTCCATGACGGTATTTAGCTACTCCTAAGAATTTCTCGACACCAAGACGATTTAAGCGAATCTTCTTCTTCCCGGTTTGGACAATCTCCCGGGTAGCTTTCCGACAAAGACTGGCCATCTGGCGTTCTAAGTTACGCACCCCGGATTCTTTCGTGTAATTATTAATGACTTGACGAATCACTGACTCCGAAATCACTAGATTTTCCGAAGTTAACCCGTGATTCTTTCGTTGTTTTGGCAGCAAATGGCGTTTGGCAATCTCTACTTTTTCTTCTTCCGTATATCCGGAAATCTCAATAATCTCCATCCGATCTAGTAAGGGACGGGGAATTCCATGATAAGTGTTAGCAGTAGTAATAAAGAGTACTTTTGATAAATCAAATGTGACCTCTAAATAATGGTCTCCAAAGGAATTATTCTGCTCCGGATCTAAGACTTCCAACAAGGCTGAAGCTGGGTCGCCCCGAAAGTCATGGCTCATTTTATCAATTTCATCTAACAAAACTACCGGATTTTTAGTTCCTGCTTG
>JANQHU010000287.1 GCA_028282485.1 Bacillota bacterium | reverse complement strand
AAAACGTTTTTTTTCAGGAATTTGATAACTTTTAATCAGTTTAATTAACTGAGCTTGATTGATAGTCCGGGGTAATTTTTCCAAAGGAATAACTATTTCGGGCAAATAAGCCTGAATCTTTAGATTAACCTCTTTAATTTGACTAGCATCCATAATTATTTCATGAGAACCAGAAATCTTATCAAGCCAAAATTGAGGTTTATGCATTTCACGTGAAACATTAGGCATGGTAGTTATGGCAAATATATTAGATAGGCTCCAAAAAAATACAATATTTATTAAAAAAACTTGATACGTTAACCCTTTTCTTTTAAACATTGCTTTGATCCTCCATCTTCAGTAACCAAAAATTTTATTCCTCCTTAAAATTATAAATTTTTTTCTTTTATTTGTAAATAATTTCAGCAAAATTGTTATTAATAAAAAATCTTTCAGTCCCTACCTGGTTTTCCACCATTAAGGAACTGAAAGATCTCAATCTTTAATGTTAAATAATTTTAGATTACCTCATTTCCATACCGATCTATCTGGCGGATCTTTTCTTCTCTCCCGTTATTAGCATTATAATATATCAAAAATCGATCTTTCTCCATGGTTCCTTCTACCTCATAACATAATACCTTATTATACATTTCATCAATTACTTCTGCCAAGCGTATTCTTTTTACCTTAAAATGATCATTAATATTTTTTCTAATCTGTTCTCTACTCAATTTGGGTTTAGAAGGAGTTGCTTTATTATTAAAAAACGTTAAATATGATGAGGCATCAAATCCCCATATTTGACCATTATCCATTGCCACCTGGACTTTAATCATTTCCGTATAATAACAGATATTTTTACGGATCGGCACAAATGTAAAAGTCGTAATATTATAAGCTTTTTCGGTTGCTACTAATTTCATCTGGGGGTAACCATTCTGTTTTAATAAAGCCATCGCTTTTGTTTTGGCTTTCTCTAAACTAAGCTTTGACTCCCTTACTAAGCGGTTACCTAAAATCCAAACTACGTGGCCTCCCTTGCGGCTAATGCTTAAACGTTGGTCGTTTTTGGAATTCATTTTATCAGTTATGAGCAACATATAACTGGGAAAGCCACCATTTATTTTGCGCTCATACTTCACTTCCTTATTTTTGGTTGAAACATCCAGAAATTGACGAGCAATCTTTTTAGCTGTTTGAATATTAATCTTTTTTCCGATCAGTCCCGTTGGTTTGGGTACGTAATTTAGGGGATCGCCAGCCACATTAACATCGGGAATTCTTTTTAAACCATCTTCTAACATAATAAAAGACTTAGCTACTTCGTTATTTTGGAGGTCTGCCGTAGCCAGGCCCGTATTCGCCATCGCTCCAATCCGGTCCACATCTAGCCATTTGGTTTGGGAACTTAAAAATTTTTTTTGGGAATCCATTAAGTGATTGGCTGCCACCCGAACTTGTGCTTGAAACTTTTTAAAATTTTTCCATTCACCCTCGTTTAACTTCTGGCCTTTTAATAACCGATTTTGAATAGTTTTAAAACAGTAACTATTTACTTTGGCAATCAACATTTTAGTTCGAGAGAGATCTAACGAAGTTAAAGGTAATTGACCTAATGAGGTCTGGGCCAGATTAGCTTCTCGCCAAATATCCGACATCATCCGGATCGAATTTAAAAAAGAACCAGAAACTAAAAGTTTTGTCAACCCGGCTTCCATATGATCCATATGTGTAGCTAAATCAGCAAAAGCGCGTTGATATTGATTTTCCGCATTAATCTCCCATTGTTGCCTTGCCTGATACTGAGTAATCCCCCAGACTAGTGCAATTCCTAATCCTATTACAAATAAGGAGACGACTAATTTTTTATTCACTAATACATAACCTCTCTTTCCAAAATTTCGTTTAACCATAGTTTGCCTTGAAAAAAAGAGGATTATGCGTCTGAAAATTTCCAAAAGATATTACAATATTCTATTTATGATAGGGCTCATTACGATTTATTTTATAAGCCCGATATAGCTGTTCTAAAAGAAGAATGCGAAATAACTGATGGGGAAAAGTAAGTGCCGAGAAACTATACGTTATATTTACTTCCTGGCAAAAGCTTTTGGCTAAGCCTAAAGAGCCTCCAATGACGAAAACTATATTTTTACTAAAAACTTCTTTTTCTTGAATAAATTGGGCTAATTCTAATGAAGTTACATCTTTTCCCTGGCGCTCCAGAGCCACTACATATTCTCCGTTACCTAAAAATCTCTTTATTTGCGCTGCTTCTTCCTCCCGTACTCTTTCTTCTTCGGTCCAGCTAGCATGATCACGACAGGGTAAATCGGGAAGTTCGATTATTTCTATTTTTGTTAACCTTTTTAATCGTTTTAAATACTCAGCTTGCGATTTTTGCCAAAAATCTTCTTTTAATTTTCCCAATGCAATTATTTTTATAGCCATTCTCTTTTTCCCTTAATGAAAATTTATAATTCTCCTATTTTGACGGTTATTTTCTTCAAACGATTACCTCGATAGCATGTTAGTTTTAATTTGCTTCCCACTTTACTATTAGCGATAATCCCTTTATAAATATCTTGAGCCTGAACGACATTATTATTAATTTCGGTAATAATATCTCCCGGTCTCATTCCTACTGTTGCTGCCGGACTCTTTGGTAACACCTTAATAATAAAGAGCCCTTCCTGCACCGGCAACTTAAAACCCAGTCGGTTTTCTAAATCTCGATAATTCTTTTTACTAAAGTGAATATAAACCATTCCTAAACCGGGCCTGGTCACATGTCCTTTTTTAATTAATTGGTCGGCAACGTATTTAGCGGTATTACTAGGAATGGCAAAACCAATTCCTTGGGAATGGGCCGCAATGGCTGTATTAATTCCAATCAAAAGGCCTTTTGAATCAATTAGGGGCCCTCCGGAATTCCCCGGGTTAATGGAAGCATCCGTCTGAAGCATGTTGCGAAGTTGGCTATTACCAGTAGTCAAAGTTCGCCCCATAGCACTGATGACGCCAACAGTTACTGAGTTTTGTAAATTTTCTGCCAAGGGATTACCAATAGCAATCGCCGTCTGGCCAACCTGAACTTCATTGGAATTGGCCCATTTTAAAGAGGGTAAATTCTGAGCTTCGATCTTTAAAATCGCCAAATCCGTTTGTGGATCAACTCCAATAATTTTAGCCGGATAAGCTTTACCACTATTATCAGTCTGTTTGGATAAAACTACCACTATTTTAGCAACCATTCCGGAGGAATTTTTAATGACATGATAATTAGTTAAAATATATCCATCACTGCGAAAAACTACTCCTGAGCCCAAGCTCTGCACATTAGCAACTTCCGGCCCAAAAAAGAAGTCATAATTTTCAACTACAATATTAGTCGAAGTAATCATCACTACTGAAGGCCCTACTGCTTGAACTACATCAATTATATTTTGTTCACTACTAATCAAATTTGGCTGGGAGCTTAATCTAGCACTTTCCCTTTTTTCTGCTTGTTTTAAGGTTACTTTTTCTCCTAGACTGGTAAAGCGAAGCGCTATAATTACTAAGAAAGCCCCCACAATGCCTGCAATTAAAGCCACCATTATAATTGGGATCTTTTTTTCATGAGAATCAAAAATAAATCGATTCAAACAAATTTACCTCCTACCTATTTCTAAAAAATTAATGCCAAGAGGGATGGTTCTCTTAAAATTATACCATTTATGAAATAATTTTGCCGCTTTCAAAATCAAATAAGCGGCAAAAAGTTTTTCTAAAGATAAGTAACGTAAGCCAAACGAAGAGGGTTGCAGAAAAGAAAGTTAATAAAATTTTGATAGAAAAGCTATTTAATTTCTGCAATGTCATTTATTAGCTTTAGTTTCTTGCTAACATTGGTTTTAA
>JANQHU010000256.1 GCA_028282485.1 Bacillota bacterium | reverse complement strand
ATCGTTCCAGTTGCAGTAACCGAAGAGGTATTAGCAACGGTACTTACTCCGTAGGAACCCTTGGCAATTGAATCCGCCGAAAGATGCGAGATTCCCGAATTAGCATCAACACTCAGATTTTGGACTGCATCCCCGGCTTGGTTATTTTTAAAGACATTGGATTTTTTAATTTGAGCATCTCCGGCAGTAGCGGAAACATCCAGTTTGTAGCTCCCGCCGCCATGGGTCTTAATTCCGAACTGATCGACAACTCGGAGCCCACCCCGCATAATTACTTGGGTGTTTAAATTATCCGAAGAAGTGATCGCTGAAGCAGTTCCATCTAACAAATTTTTGTTATTGAAGGAAGTAGTATTAGCAATTCGGTCCACTTCATCTTTTAACTGGTCGATCTCTTTTTGAATCTCCTGACGGTCATTAGAGGTGTAGGTGTCATTGGCAGCTTGAACGGATAGTTCCCGCATCCGGTGGAGAATAGAATGGGTCTCAGTTAATCCCCCTTCAGCAGTTTGCAAGAGAGAGATGGCATCTTGAGAGTTACGAGTGGCTTGGCCTAAACCTCGGATCTGACTGCGCATGGTTTCCGAAATAGCGAGCCCTGCAGCATCATCCGCAGCCCGGTTAATCCGGAGGCCAGAGGATAGTTTTTCCATGGATTTGGCATTGGCGGAACTGGAAATAGACAAGTTCCGGTAGGCATTCAATGCCGGAAGATTGTGATTAATTCTCATATTAAACTCCTCCTTGATATCTTACTTCAAAAGCAGGCATCCTTACCCGCTTTTCCTTAGCCTAGCAGTTTTCAAACCGCCGTAGTGCCAAAGAGAGCCAACTGGCTAAGGGAATAGTTGGTTGTTAGATTCTCTCTTCTTATTAAAAATATCGGGCGAAAGTGCGAAATCTTTAAAGAAATTTTTAATTATTGGTTTAAACTTTTGAAATTTTTTTTAACTTAACTTTCTTTGGGCAAGCCAAGAGGAGACTCAATGTGAGCCTCCTCTCTTTATTAAAAATATACTTGTCTATCTTTGCTTAACTTAGTATTAAATAGTATTTATTCCTTAGGCTCTTCATCAGTAATGTCGATATCCTGCTTCATATCGGTATTCTCATCTTCAACTTTCTCGACAACAATGTTACAATTAGTAGCTAACGCGGCGATACCGCCTATTGCCGCCCATACCGGAAGTAAGACTGCTCCAATCACCCCAATAGTTAAAGGAATCTCGATCAAAGTTACGTTTTGGTCATTTTTAATAGTAATCCTCCGGATATTGCCTTGATGAATTATTTCCTTAACTTTTTCCAACAACTTGGCTCCGTCAACGCGGTACTCTTCAAATCTAATTTTTTTATCACTCATTGTAAATTCGCTCCTTTTTTTTAATAATTTTTCTCCGGTTTTTGTGGTGAAAATTTTAATTAAGATTATTTTATGATTCTCTTTGTATAGTTAAACGAATTTTTACCAAAATTATTTCAAAATCTTTCATAAAAAAACATTACTCCCCGCCGGGGAAAGCTTTCCGGCACGTTTAAGTTTCTTCTTCTGGCTCTTCGATTTGTCTTACTTTAACTACTACTTTTGATTTAGGTAGGTAGTAGATTTCCATTTTTCGTTTTTTATTGACGGTTTTAAAGATGGTCAGGTCTTTTACTAAGAGCCTTCT
>JANQHU010000242.1 GCA_028282485.1 Bacillota bacterium | reverse complement strand
CTTACTTTTCGTAGGTATTCACCAATCTCCTTCAAGCCGGAACACCTCCAGTCAGTATATTTTCGGTAGCTTTGCAAAAATATTTTAGATCATTTCGGCAAAAAGCTTAGCTTTAGTAATAGAAAAAGAGCAAAAACAGCCTTTTATTTTCGATTTTATTTAAGCTTCTTTGCTATTATTCATCAATTCCTCTAATTGCCGGGGAGAGATATAGACTTCTCGGGATTTACTTCCTTCAAAACCACCAATCATTTTTCGGGATTCCATCACATCAATTAATCGGGCGGCTCTGGTATAACCAATGCGCAACCGCCTTTGCAAAATGGAAGCAGAGGCTTGTTGGTGCTCCGCCACCAACTTTACCGCATCCCAAAAAAGTTCATCTTCTTCATCAATGGCTGCGGCTTCTTTTTTATCGGGAATATTCATAAATTGTTCCTGATACTGTGGTTCTCCTTGCTCTTTCCAATGGCTAATAACTAACTCAATCTCTTTTTCAGTTACTAAAGCCCCTTGAATACGCCTGGGTTTCATAGAGCCTACCGGGGAAAAGAGCATATCTCCTCTTCCTAAAAGTTTTTCGGCCCCAACACCATCCAAAATGGTGCGGGAATCAATTTGGGAAGAGACGGCAAAGGCAATTCGGGACGGGACATTAGCCTTAATCAATCCGGTTATCACGTCCACTGAAGGCCGCTGGGTAGCTACCACCAGATGTATTCCCGTGGCTCGGGCCATTTGAGCCAAACGACAAATATAATCTTCCACCTCCACGGGAGCTACCATCATTAAATCTGCCAGTTCGTCAATTAAGACAATAATATAAGGTAGTTTTTCGGCTTCTTCTCCTAAGGATTGATTATACTTTTCCAAGTCCCGGACTCGGGCTTCCGAAAAAAGTTTATAGCGGCGTTCCATTTCATCAACCACCAGTTTTAATGCACCAGCCGCCTTTTTCGCTTCGGTGACCACCGGGGCCATTAGATGAGGAATCCCATTATACACTGATAGTTCCACCATTTTGGGATCAATCATCAGAAACTTAACTTCATTAGGAAAAGCCTTGTAAAGAATACTCATAATTAAAGTATTCACACAAACACTTTTCCCAGAGCCCGTTGAGCCGGCCACTAAGAGATGGGGCATTTTTCCTAAATCAGCAATTACTACTTCTCCGGCAATATCTAACCCTAAGGCAATACTAATCTTACTACTCCGCCAAAAGACCGCTGATTCTAAAACTTCCCGAAAGATGACAATTTTACTATCCTGATTCGGGATCTCAATCCCAATGGCCGATTTTCCCGGAATCGGTGCTTCAATACGTACTCCTTTAGCTGCTAAAGCGAGGGCAATATCATCTGTTAAATTAACAATGCGACTCACTTTAATGCCTGGAGCCGGCTGCAGATCATAGCGGGTTACCGTCGGGCCGTGATGGGCCTCTAAAACTTTAACTTTAATCCCAAAATTAGCAAAGGTTTCTTCTAATTTCGGTGACTGGTCAGTAATACGAATATTCTTTTGTTGCTTGATGCTACTTACGGTTTCAATCAATTGGATATCCGGTAACTTATAAGGACCTAAGGCCCGCCCTGGTTTATGGTTGCCGGGCAATAAGGCTTCTTGATTCTTGGCCAGCTTTTCCTTGGGACTTACTTTGGGCTTTGCCTCTCTTGGTTCTTTTTCTTTTAGGACATTCTGCAAAGTGGAAATAATTAAATTTGAGGTTTTGTGGCGCTGCTTCTCTTCATGCTTCTCTTGAAAATCTGAAAATCCTTCATGAAATTCTTCTTTTTTTTGTTGGAATTTGTCTTGGGCTTGCTTGGAAGTAAGGCCCTCCTCCTTTGCTTTACAGAAATAAACTTTTTCACAAAACCCTTTAAGAAAGCTCATAATCTGCATTAAAATCTCTTTTAAAGTTTTATTTAGAATTAAAATAATGCTGACTAACAACCAGACCAGTAAGAGAATTACAGTCCCAACATCCCCAAAAAATTTCAAAGCAGTTAAGGCTAAAAAATGCCCGATAAGACCACTGCCTGCTCCGGCTAATTCCCAAGTATTATCCGCAATCTGAACCTCTGATAATAAATG
>JANQHU010000231.1 GCA_028282485.1 Bacillota bacterium | reverse complement strand
GAAACTACATAATTTTTATGACCATGACGGCTATAATCATCTCCGACTTCCCATTGACGGTCAAATTGTTGAGAACGAGGTATTCCCGCTCTGTCTTTTACTTCATTTAAAGCCTGCCTTCTGGTTTTAACCTTTTCACAAGCCAACCCCAGTTGCTCAATTAAACCATTTCGCCCTTGACTACGATTTTTACGGCCACTACTCTCCGTAATTTCCTGGAGACCGTTGGTGTCCCGCAGATAGCGCAGGCTGTTACCCGAAAGGTCAGTAAAAGATTCGGCAAAAAACTCACCGACCAACTCCTCAATCATGGGAAATTGATAGATTAAACCCACTTTTGTGGTTACTGTAAATTAGACTGCTTCTTTTCGCAAGAGACCACCGGGAAATAGAACATTTAAGGCTCCAGACAAAAAATTATTTCATTTTATTAAAATCAACACCAAATTTTTCTAAATAATTAATAGCATCTTGAATATTAGAAACATCAATTTTTCTATCTACTTCATATAAATCACTAGCATCTTGATATTTAGAGAAAAATTCTTCATGTATTAATCTAAAACAATTTTTATTTTTCAAACGCATTAATGAAAATCTTATTTCAAATTTTTCCCCATTAATTTCTTTAGTAAACCAATAATTTAGAAGAATTCCGGACATAACTCGATCAATATTTTTATTTTTAATAATCATTATTATCTACATCCTTTCTTTTTAATATAAATTGTAGCCTTATCTCCTTCAGGTGTTAAAACATTAATATGAGAAGTTGTTTTATGAGGATGTCCGTCCGGTAGCTCTGCATGCCCAAATAAAACATCTGAATTTTCTATTTTTAAATAGTCCTTATGAAAAACTGCTGTACGCTTTGTATAATCACGATTTAATTTGAAATCCTTTTTATTACGTGATATTTTGATTGGTGGTTTGGGCCCAGCTCCTGGTACTTTTTTAGCATCTGGAAAAGCTCCATAAAGAATTTTATCAGCTTCTTTAAATGAAGATACTTCTACATCTTTACCTTGCTTTAAATCTTTAATTAGTCTATCTATTTTTGACAATCCCCAAGGATCAATCCATCCCCACACATTCGGAGCAAACGCATACAAATTCTCCCCAGCCGCTAATTTCAAAGGATCAGCCGAAATATAAGCCCCGAGCTTCCCATCAAAATAACGGTACCGATTGTAACAAAGCCCGGTTTCTTCATCAAAATACTGGCCTTGCAACCTTAAGGGGTTATCCAGCTCCCGAGCCTCAATCTTTATCACTTCACCCGTGGGGCTATAGACCGCCGCCCATAATATATCACCTGCGGGGTTAACGATTCTGACTGGAGCTCCATTTAGCAAATTGTCATAGAGGTAATAACCCGTTTCCTCGGTTAAGCCCGATTCAGGGCGGTCAGGGCCGTTATAAGAATAGACCTTAGGCGTCTGGAGCAAAACTAACGGCTCAAATTTTCTTTTAGGGGTTTGCTGTTCGGGGAAATTTTAAGAGAAAGCCAGAAATTAGCTAAGCTTTTTTATAACTTTCTGGCTTTTAAGTGAAAAGGAGAAGAAACGTTCTCTTAAATTTTTAATGAACAGAAACCATATTAATTATACCGTTAGGATTTAACCCTATAGTTATTCCTTCGCCTTCTATTTTTAAAACATCAAAAATTTGTTTTAAATTCCAATTATTTTTTTCTGCAAACTTCTTCCATTCTGGCAACTTCCAATTTTTTATCGAATTTTTAAGTAACATTTCTGTTCTATTTCCGTGAAAATCTACATTGATACCAATTACTCGATTATCCGCAATTAATAAGTTTACGTTTCCATATAAAGAAACCCAAATTTTAGATTTTGGACTAAGCTTAGCATTAGGTAACTCAGGTCTTCCAAGTAATGCTTCAATTTTATCAGCTGAAGTACCAACTTTTATTTCTCCCAAAGCCTTAGTTTCAAGTAAATTTTCTAAGTAGAAAGTATTTTTGGGTATCCAAGGAGTACTATTCATTGTTAAGAACATCCTTTCTTAGAGTAATTAATTATATTACGTTCAATTTCACGTAATTCACGTGCACGACCATTAGCTTTATTACGAAGAGACTCTTTTAAAGCTTTTGAATGTTCAATAACAGCTTCTCTTCCTTCGCGTGCTTTTTTATGAATATCTTCGCTAAATGAGGGATTTTTACTAAATTGTTCTTTTGCTGCATTAATTGCATCTTTTAATCTAGGATCATTACATTCATTAGGAATTGCATTTTTAAAAGTAATACTGCCGTCGTGAGTTGGACGTACAGATAATTCAATTCCGTTTGGGGTATAGAAATGAAGCCCTTTTTGAACTATGTCATCATATCCGGGGGAGTGAATTTGCCATGGTAAATAACTCAACCCCAAAGGGTCGATCCAAGTTAAACTATTCGCTCCATAAACATACAAATTCACCCCAGCCGCCAATTTCAAAGGGTCAGCCGAGACATAAGCCCCGAGCTTCCCATCAAAATAACGGTACCGATTGTAACAAAGACCCGTTTCTTCATCAAAATACTGGCCT
>JANQHU010000213.1 GCA_028282485.1 Bacillota bacterium | reverse complement strand
ATGAGATTTTCCCGACCTTGACCCCGTTAGCCTTTGATCCGGGGCATCCTTTTCCCCATATTTCTAACTTGAGCCTCAATTTAGCGATTGTCGTTAGTGAAGACTCGAAAAGAAAACGTTTCGCCCGGCTAAAGATTCCGGATATTTTTCCGCGCCTTATTAAAATTCCCCAGCAGGATTTTCACAAAAAAAATATTCACTCCAAAGAAGTCCGTTTCGTCTGGATTGAGGAAATTATTGCCGCTAATCTGGACATGCTTTTCCCCGGGATTGAGGTTATGGCGGTTTATCCTTTTCGGATTACCCGAGATGCGGATCTAGAAATCGAGGAAGATGAGGCCTCCGATTTATTATCCACTGTTCAGGAAAGTATCGGCATGCGCGAGTTTGGTTCGGTAGTGCGCCTGGAGATTAATCGTTCCATGCCCAAAATAGTCCAAGAGATTCTCACCAGCAATCTTAAAATCGGGTCCCAACAAATTTATCGTTTTGAAGAACCCTTAGGCTTGTCCAGCTTGATGGAATTAACTCGCCTGGAACGCCTGGATTTAAAAGAACCAGTCTACTGGCCGGCCCTCCCTCCTATTTTAAATAATAATAACGATTTATTCGCAACTATTAAACAGAATGATTTACTATTATACCATCCTTACGACAGCTTTAATCCGGTAGTCGAATTGTTAAATCAGGCGGCTAAAGACCCCCATGTCCTAGCTATTAAACAGACTTTGTACCGCATCGGTAATAATTCCCCCATTGTCCAGGCTTTAATGGAAGCCCGGGAGAACGGAAAACAAGTAGCCGTCTTGCTGGAACTAAAAGCTCGTTTTGATGAAGAGAATAATATAGAGTGGGCCCAAGCTTTGGAAAAAGCCGGGGTACATGTGGTCTACGGAGTGCTCGGGCTCAAAACTCATGCTAAAATGTGTATGATCGTGCGGAAAGAGCCTGAAGGAGGAATTACTCGCTACCTACATTTAAGTACTGGTAATTATAATGTGGTCACCAGCCGTATTTATACTGATCTAAGTTACTTTACTTGCGATCCCGTTTTAGGGGCGGATATAGTGGAGCTCTTTAATGCCCTCACCGGTTACTCACGGAAAGAGACCTACGACCAAATCATTGTAGCCCCTCATAATATGCGTACTGCCTTTATTAATAAAATTGACCGGGAAATTGAACAACATCAAAAAAATGGAAATGGCTACCTGGCTTTTAAAATGAATTCATTAGTGGACTATGAATGCATTAAAGCCTTATACCGAGCTTCCCAAGCCGGAGTCAAGATTGATTTGCAAGTGAGAGGGATCTGTTGTTTAAGGCCGGGGATTCCCGGAATTAGTGAACAGATTACTGTTACTTCTATTGTAGGCCGCTTTCTGGAACATACCCGAATCTATTATTTTCATAATAACGGAGACCCTGAGGTCTTAATTGGAAGTGCAGATTTAATGCCGCGCAATCTAGACCGACGGATTGAATTATTAATTCCCATTCGCGATCCGAGGATCCGGCAGGCCCTCTGTAACATTTTACAAATCCATTTAAAAGATACTACTAAAGCAAGAATTTTACAGACAAACGGCAGTTACCGCCTCCGAAAACCCTCAGATAATGAAGCAGCTTTTGATTCACAAGCATGGATGATCAAGAATCGCGGTTTATTTTTAAATACTAATCCCGAATCACTCAAGCATTTAAATTTACCAGATATATGCATAAAAAAAACGGTGGAGCCAGAGAATGAATAAAGAATTAACTTTTTAAATTTTTGTTTTTTACTTTTTCAAAAAGGTTGGTCCCTAAATGGTGAAACTTTCCAAGCACAAAACAGTTGCTTTCTTAGATATTGGCACAAACTCCATTCGAATCTTAGTTATTGAAGACTATGGTAATGAGTCCTATCGCATTCTAACCCAGCAAAAAGAGACCGTTCGGCTAGGGGAAGGAGAATTTACCGATGGTAATCTAAAAGCGGAAGCAATGCACCGCGCTGTCGTAGTCTGTCAGAAATTTCACCAGTTAGCGAAAACTTTCGGCTCCGACGAGATTATTGCCATTGCCACGGCTGCCACCAGAGAAGCCTATAACCAAGAAGAATTTCTGGATAAATTGCTAAGAGAAGCCGACTTAAATATCAATGTGATCTCCGGCCGGGAAGAAGCCCGGTTAATTTACCTCGGTATAGTTAGTGGCTTTAA
>JANQHU010000157.1 GCA_028282485.1 Bacillota bacterium | reverse complement strand
GGTTATACAATCCGGTTAACTTATCATTGAAACTTAAATATTTAACTCTTTCTTCAAAACTCTTATTTTCGGTAATATTTCGAGTTACCGCCACCACCGAGATTACTTCATTTTCAGAGTTGAATTGAGGCATCAACCTGACAAAATAAAATTGCACCCGGTTATTATGCTTAAATTGGAACTCAAAATCCCTTTCTCGAGCTTCGACAAAAACCTGTTTGACTTCTTTTTCATATTTAATCGCAATCCGGGAGTTAATTCCGGCCTTGCGAATCTTTTTTCCCAGAAAATCTTCCGGAGGAACAGCCATTTCTTTCTCAATAACCCCATTAATATAGCAGATGCGTAATTTTTGATCAAAACAGCAAATAATATCCTGTAGACTATCAATTACCGTCTTAATCTCATTCAGGCCTTTTAATTGTTCCTGCCATTCTCCCGAGTTACCTTTAACATTAGTCAAATCCTGTAAGACTAAGTCAAATTCCCCATTTTTATTATTAAAAATAGTGAGTAACAGCCGTTTACTATCGTCACTGGTAAATTCAAATTGGGTCTTCTTCCCCTGACGAACTTTTTCCCAGGCAGTCTGCCAAACAGAGCTAGCTATAATGTCCGGGAATAAGTCTTGAATCTTTTTACCAAAAATTTCATTCTTGGATAAAGCACACAATTTAGCAAAACCACGGTCACAATCAACTACCAAACAATTGTTAGTCTCATTATTAGCATCAATAACCATTTTTAGCTTAGCATAGCCAGTCCACAAGCCGTTAGGGACCAGCTGCTTATTTTTATGGTGATTTTGATTCTTTTCCTGTGTACTCATTTTGACTCACTTTCATTAGTGATCTTATACATTATATTATATCGGAAATGAGCCCCTAAAAGTTAAGCGATTTTTAGTAAAATATTCTTTTTCCTACTTTAAGCTTCATAAAAAACTTAAGCAACTAAATTTATACCAAACTACTGTGAAAGAGTTCTTTTCCTTTCTGTAAAGCTAATTCATTAACCCATAATAAATCTTTTTTGGGGCCGGAAAAATTCTTTTTAAATAATTCAAACATTGTTTCTGTCTTAATAATCCCGGTTTTCTCAATTAATGCCCCGATAATGATCATATTCGCTACTTTATAATTACCTAATTCTTTAGCTAATTGACTAGCCCTTATTGGCAAAGATTCTATATCTTCTCGCCCCGGCTTTACATTTATTAACGAAGCATTATAATAAAGAAGGCCCTTCTTTTTCAGGTTTTTTTGAAACTTGTCTAATGACGGCCGATTCATCACTACTAAAATATCCGGCTCGGAAATCAAAGGAGACCCAATAGGTTCGTCAGCAATAACTACCGAACAATTGGCAGTGCCGCCGCGCATTTCCGGCCCGTAAGAAGGAAACCAAGTGACATGCTTCCCCTCATGCATTCCCGCATAAGCAATTGCCTGACCCATAGTCATAATTCCTTGCCCGCCGAATCCGGCAAAAAGCAATTCCGTAATCATAATTTATCCTCCTTTGGTGCCCGCAAAACCCCTAAAGGAAACTCCGGGATCATCTTCTTTTCCAACCAACTCATAGACTCTACCGGATCCAAGCCCCAATTGGTAGGACAAGTTGATAAAACCTCTACCATGGTAAAGCCCTGTTCTTGATGCTGAGCGGCAAATGCTTGAAAAATTGCTTTTTTGGCTTTTAAGACATTTTGGGGGTTATGCACACTGACCCGGGCTAAATATACCGGGGCCTCTAAGGTATTGATTAACTCCAGCATTTTTAAAGGATAACCAGTCTCCGCCACTTCCCGCCCTAAATGGCAAGTAGTTGTCTTCTGGCCTATGAGGGTGGTGGGAGCCATCTGCCCTCCGGTCATGCCGTAAATAGCATTATTAACAAAAATAACTGTGATCTTTTCCCCCCGATTAGCAGCATGCAGAATCTCGTTACCACCGATGGAAGCCAGATCCCCATCTCCCTGATAGGTAAAGACGATGCGGTCTGGTAACACTCTTTTAATTCCGGTGGCTACTGCCGGAGCCCGCCCGTGGGCCGCTTGTTGGCAATCGCAGTTAAAATAGTTAAAAGCCGATACGGCACAGCCTACCGGAACCACACCAATAGTTTTTTCCCGGACCCCCAGTTCATCAATAGCTTCGGCCATCAAACGATGAATTATCCCATGGGTACAACCGGGACAATAATGGTTTTCTCGTTCTTGTAAAGCCGTAGGTCGTTTAAAAACCTGCTTCATCTAACCATTTCCCCCTTCTCCAACCAGGGCCTTCTCAATCTCCTGATAAACTTCCATCACAGATGGGACTGCCCCATTTAACCTCCCGAAAAAATCAACCCGCACCTGTCCGTTTACTGCCAACCGCACATCTTCCACCATCTGGCCCGCACTCATTTCCACTACCAAAAACCGTTTTTTCGCCCTTGCTAACTCTTGTAATTTCTGCTGGGGAAAGGGCCACAGGGTAATCGGACGTAATAAACCGACTTTCAATCCGGCTTGCCGAGCTTTAATTAAAGCTGATTTGGCAATTCGCGCCATAGTTCCGTAAGCAACAAGCACCAACTCTGCATCCGCAGTTGCTTCTTCGGCAAAACGAATTTCCCGGTCGTTGATCTCTTGATACTTAGCTTGCAGTTTCAGATTAACTTTTTCTAAGTCTTCGGCAACTAACAGTAAGGTGTTGATCACTCGCTGGCGATCCTTCTCCCCCATACCCCTAGTCGCCCAAGGTTTGGCCGGTATCTTTAAATCGTTGTATTTAGGTAAGGCAACTGGTTCCATCATTTGGCCTAAGAGACCGTCTGCTAAAACCATTACCGGATTGCAATACTCATCCGCTTTGACAAAAGCCAAATACATCAGATCAATTATTTCTTGAATCGAAGCGGGGGCATAGACTAACAACCGATAATCCCCGTGGCCGCCTCCTTTGGTCGCTTG
>JANQHU010000099.1 GCA_028282485.1 Bacillota bacterium | reverse complement strand
CTTAAGGAAATTAGGGAAGAACTAGGTCACCGGGTTTATCAGACGGATGGCTGGCCGTTATTTACTATTCAACTGACTAAATTACCAGATCAGACCCTCTTGCATTTTTCGATGGAATTTCTCATAGCCGATTGGGCCAGCATTTGGTTACTTTTAGCTGAATTTGAGGCTCTTTACCAAGAGCCCAACTGCCAATTGCCGACTCCATCCTTGAGTTTTCGCGACTATGTGTTGGCGGAACGTAGTTTGAAAGAAAGTACTAAATACTTGCGGGATAGAGAATATTGGCTGCAGCGAATTGATAGCTTGCCCTTGGCCCCGGAACTGCCCCTTGCTAGGAAGCAGAATCATTCCGGCCCGGCTCGTTTTCGCCGCCGTTTCATAAAATTAGATCATCAGAATTGGGAAACTCTCAAACAACAGGGTCAAAAACTGGGGTTAACCCCCACCGCCGTAGTGCTGACCGTTTATGCTGCCGTTTTAGAAAGATGGAGTCAACAACAACAATTTTGTCTTAATTTGACTTTACTGAACCGCTTACCGCTCCATTCCCAAGTAAATCAGATTGTGGGTGATTTCACTTCAGTAAATCTATTGGCCGTCGATTGGGATCCAACGGTTTCCTTTAGTGAACAGGCCCGGATTTTACAAAAACAGTTGTTTGCCGATTTGGATCATCGGCTCTTTTCCGGAGTGGAAGTGTTACGGCAAGTTGCCCGTCAGCGAGGCCGGGAGGCAGCCTTAATGCCGGTGGTCTTTACCAGCGCTATTGGACTGGTGGAACCGACTCAAGGCAACAAGTTAACGGGCAAAATAACTGGGTATGGCATCAGCCAAACTCCTCAGGTAGTCATTGATTGTCAAGCTATGGATAGTGCTGAGGGTTTACAAGTTAACTGGGATGTGCGGGAAGGAGTCTTCCCAGACCAAATGGTTGATGATATGTTTGAGGTTTTTGCGGAATTATTACGTTCCTTAGCTGAAACCAGCCAAGTCTGGGAGAAGCGTGAGGTTGTGCCTCTACCAGCTTGGCAAATAACCCAAAGAAGTCAAATAAACGCAACCCAGGTTTCTTTGCCGAAGCAACAATTACATTTGCCAGTTTTGGCCCAAGCCGAGGTAACTCCCGAAAAACTAGCAGTAGTTGATAGTGACGAAGAAATCACTTATCGCGAACTAGCGCAGCGCGCCGCCGCAGTGGCTCAAAAATTAACCGAGCTAGGTGGTAAAATCCAGGAACGAGTAGCCGTAGTAATGGCAAAAGGAGTGCACCAGGTCGCGGCAGTCTTGGGAGCCTTATCAGTGGGGGCGGTATATGTACCAATTGATATCAACCAACCTCACCTGCGCCGTTTGGAAATGCTGGAACAAGCCGGAGTCCGATTTGTTTTAACAACTTCTACTACTACCATAGACTGGCCCGAGCAAATTCATAGAATAGAAGTTGATCAGTTGTCGCCAACAGAAGCCAGGGGAAACATCTATGCCGGGGATTTAAAGCTGCCTGCTTACGTTATTTATACCTCTGGTTCTACCGGAAAACCAAAAGGGGTGGTCATCAGCCATGATGCCGCAGCAAATACCATTAATGATATTAATCAACGATTCCGGCTTACCGGGCAAGACCGTGTGCTAGGGCTAGCCCAGCTAAGTTTTGACTTATCAGTCTATGATATTTTTGGACCATTATCGGTGGGTGGCGCTTTAATTTACCCCCATAAGGATCGCATGACCGATCCGTCCCACTGGGCCCAGCTGATCGCTCAATACGAAGTTACCGTCTGGAATTCGGTACCTGCGCTGATGCAGATGCTAGGGGCTTATTTAGACTCCGAAAAGAAATTAATTTTACCTAAAGTACGCTTAGCAATGCTTTCGGGAGACTGGATTCCGTTAAATTTACCGGATTTAATGATTAAGTATTTACCAAAGGTCCAAGTTATTAGTTTGGGCGGAGCCACCGAAGCTGCCATTTGGTCGATTTATCATAATTATCAGGGTTTAGAAGATGATTGGAGCAGTATTCCCTACGGACGTCCTCTTGCTAATCAAGGGTTTCGAGTTTTGGACGCTCAAATGCGTGATTGTCCGGTCTGGGTAACCGGGATGTTGTATATTACTGGCTCTGGTTTGGCTGAGGGCTATTTAGGTAACCAAGCGGCCACCCAAAAGAGTTTTCTCCGGCATCCGGTGGATGGGGAGCGACTCTATCGCACCGGAGACTTAGGGCGGTACACTCCTGGCGGAGAGATTGAGTTTTTGGGACGGTTGGATAATCAAGTTAAAATAAAGGGGCATCGGATCGAACTGGGAGAAATCGAAGCTACCTTGCTAGGGCACCCGGCTGTTGCGGCCGCCGGAGTGGTCGTTGATGGCAAGGGTGATGAGCGCGCTTTATTAGGGGCAGTCGAAACAATCTCCCAAAAAGAGCGGCAATCAGAGGTCGAAAAAGCCACATTTGACCACCTGGTCAAGGGAATTAACGAACTAGCCAGTGAAGTAGCCACGGATCTCAGTAGGGCAGAGGTAGAGTTGGCGATGGCTGATTTAGATCAGGCCGTGCAGCAATCAATGTTACAGGCTTTACTTCAATTAGGCCTCTTTGCCAGGGAAGAGAAATATTCTCTTGAGGAGATCCTTAAATGGCGGGGCATAGCTTCTCAATTTCGCTGGATAGTCCAACGTTGGATTGCCATGCTGACTAAAGCAGGAGTATTGTTAGAAGAGCCTGGGCCATGCTATAGTTGTCCCCAGAAACCAGACCAAAAAAGCTTAAATGATTATTGGAATAAGGCGGCGGCCTCATGGACGCAAAAGTTGGGAGCACCAGAATTCATTGCCTATGTTCGGACTAATACCGAAAAACTGCCTGAGCTATTGAGCGGTCAACAGGATCCCGTCGCGCTTCTTTTTCCAGAAGGCAAACTGGACTATGTACGTTCGCTTTACTTTAATCATGTCATGGCTAATTATCTTAATAAGTGTATTGCTACTCTGATCGAACGTATTGCTACAAAGCGGCCGGATCAAGTTTTAAGAATTTTAGAGGTGGGAGCTGGTACGGGGGCTACTACCGAAAAAGTTCTCAAAGCTTTGGACGGCTGCAATGTAGCTTATTTTTATACAGATGTGACCTCCTTTTTTCTACCCAGTGCCAAATCCCGTTTTGGAGAATTCCCGGGAATCCGCTTCGGCCTTTTGGATGTGGATCAGGATTATCGGTCCCAGGGATTGGTACCTAATAGTTTTGACGTGGTGTTAGCGGCGGGAGTATTGGAAAACGCCCGAGATATTCCAGCCAGTATGAACCGTTTAAAAGAGTTAATTGCTCCCGGTGGCTGGTTGGTCTTTACCGAACCCACGGCAGAGCACGCCTGGATCTTAGCTTCGCAGGCTTTTATGATGACAGAACCGGGGGATCAATTACGGGCCAAAACTTCTTACTTAAACCATCAAGAGTGGCTTGATTTATTAAAAAAATTTGGGGAAGAGCCAATTTTAACTTTACCTGAAGCGGAGCATCAACTTGCGCCTTTAGGGTTTCATATTTTTGCGAAACAGTTTAAACAACACCGTCTTGCAGTAAGTGACTCTGAGCTACTGGAGTATCTCTCGTGGCGTCTGCCGGCTCATATGATTCCTACCCATCTGCAGATTGTAGATTCGTTGCCGATTTCGGCAAACGGGAAGATCGACCGGCGGGAGTTGGCTAAATGGCGCCCTCAAGTAATTAATCAAAATATTGTTTTAAATACTGAAGCTGAAAATACGGATCAGCTGGAAACCGAACTGAGCCAAATTTGGGTCGAAGCCTTGTGTATCCCTAGTTTAGGAAAACAGCAGAATCTTTATGATTGTGGCGCTGATTCTTTGATTATGGCCCAGGTAGCTGGCAAGTTGCGGGATAAATTTGCGGCCGCTGCTCCGCCAAGGGAGATTCCTTATGATGAACTATTAAGACAAATGCTTAACTATCCTACTGTAGCCGCTCTGGTAGAATTTATTCACGCTCATACCCAGAAGGGAACTAATACGCTAGAGAATGCTAAGCCGGGGCGTTCCGAAAAATCCAGTAATGCCGTCTTGACCTCTTACGGCGGCGGGGAACAGGGCCCTTTACGGGTGGTTTTTCATGCTGGATTGGGGACAATGAATTGTTTTCAACTACTTTTGGATCATTTAAAAAAGCAAAATTTAGGCCCGGTCATCGGAATCACCGTAGCTGATACTGAAAAATATTGCCAGTCGGAGCCCTCACAGTTGATTGAAGCGTTGGCCGATGATTATGCCCAGCGGTTGCTGGAAAGCGGAAACCAGCAAATGCAACTGATCGGTTATTGCTCCGGGGGCTTAATTGCCATTGAAGTAGCTAGACGGCTCGTTGAAAATGGAATTGATTTATTGGATCTGGTCTTAGTCGATAGTCATCCGGTACTATTTGATATTGAGGATGATCTTATTATTGAGTCTTTATTTGTGCCTAATATGAATATTACTATTGAACAGGCTGGTTTTGGTGAAGTAGACCCGGATGTGTTGGCCCAAGGCTTACTACATGTTTTTAAAAGTAATAATCAGAGTCTACCTCAAGGAGTTGCACTCAAAATTGGCGGTAATCCGGAACTGGATCAAGTGGGCGCTATGTTCAATAAAATGGCCACTCACAGTTTGCGGGAGCGTTTCACCGCATACGTGGCGACTATTGCCCAAGTTACCGGAGAGCAAATGCCCGTGGAGATGGCGGAGGGGCTGTTTAAGCTCTATCGCCAGAGTTTTAAGGCAGCTCGTTTTGAACCTTTACCCTATATGGGAGATCTCCGGTTCTTATTGGCCAAAGAGTCCTTTAGCTTCTTACCGGGTACCGACGAAATGACCCTTGCATTTTGGCGCGCTGTCTGCTTAGGTCAATTTCAAGTGACGGAAATTGAGGGTAATCACTTTAGTTGTATAGAAGCTGAACCCAATGCAACTAAGCTGGCCCAGTTGATAGCCGCCCCCTTGTTATTAATGTTAGCTGAAGCTTGAGCCTAATTGATTAAAAAAGATCATTAATATTAAAAAGATTAAAAATTCCTTCCATTTTTGAGGGAGTTTTTTTTTAGTTTTCTGCCTTTAAAATATTCTTTACTTGTCGGTAACCTGCCAAACCTTTTCTGATCACTTTATTAGATTTACAATAACAACATTGTTGAGAATGGGCTATTGGTATTGCCGTAATTATTATAGTGTTATTTTGAGGTTTAGATATTTCTTTTATTTTTATTTCTTGCTAATTCAATAATTTATTGATATCCTGTAATTGCATCTGATTTCCTTTTTTACTCTGTTTAAGGAATTGTAATCACAAAAGATAGTTTTAATAAAGAGTTTAATGCTACTCATTATTCAATATCGCCTAAATATACAATGCCAAAAGAACAATTTATAAAATTATTAGATAAATTAGCAATAAACGCAATAAAAGCAAAGGAAGGTAAATAAATTAATGAGAAATATAAGTGGCTCCACATTAATGCTTTCTATCCAGGCTATTAAAGAAGAAATTAAAAAATATCGATCTTTAGTAAAAACTGAGACTATAGATGATCCTGAAGAATTCGAATTGTTGATTCTTTCATACACAAGAGCAATGAATGAGCTTGAGAGTTTATATCAAATAGAATTTGAAGATTCTGTTAATTTGCCATCTTTTGATGAATTAACCAAAGACCTTTATGAATAAATGATTGAATGTAGAATTAATAATTTCTTAGTTAGGTTAAAAGCAGTTTTGAATAAAATAATTTAAAGGGAAAATGTTAACTTGAGAGTGCTCAGAGGCAAAAAAATAACTTACGAAGAGGATATACACAAACTAGTAAAAGGTTATGATTCGGTACTAGTGGATATCGGTACTGGCGATGGTCGGTTTGTTTATAAATTAGCCCAAAAACGTCCTAAAGAATTTTTTATCGGTCTCGATCCAGTAGCCGAAATGATGACGGAGTATTCCTCAAAATCAATTAAGAAGCTTACTAAAGGCGGCCTAGCAAATCTGCTTTACTTAATAGCAAGTGTAGAGGAGATTCCGAAGGAGATTTATAATATTGCCAATCATATTTCCATTAATTTACCCTGGGGCAGTTTATTAGCAGGGATTGTTAAAGGGGATCCGACTGTTCTGCAAAACATAGTGAACATGGCTGCGCCTTTAGGAGCTACTCTAAAAATTCGATTTACATATAGTTTTATCTATGAATCAGGAGAAATTGCCAAAAGAGAGTTACCGGAACTTTCCTTAGAGTATATAAGAAGTGTTTTGTTACCTATTTATGCTAATAAAGGAATCTTAGTAAAA
>JANQHU010000072.1 GCA_028282485.1 Bacillota bacterium | reverse complement strand
TAATAAATTAGCGACAAATCGGTTGCGGGAAGAAAACCTCGGATCATTAGTATTTCTGCCTGATTCTTTGATCGCTTCTTTATATTTTTTTAAATTTTTGTCATCTTGAGCTTGAAAAATAAAACCCAAAAATTTAGGAAATCGCGTAGCAAGTTTATTAGCTCCCATATTATAAGCCATATCTAATAAAGCCATTTTTACTTTACCGGGAAGTGTGTCATATGTAATAGTAACTTCATCTTTCTTTTTTTTATTATTATTTTCATCATTAATAGAAACTTTAACATTTTTTAATGCTGTTTTAAGATTACGTTCCTTCTCACTTAAAATAGACTTAAACAAACTGCGAATGGTCTCTTCTTTAATATACAAATTTGTAAATTGTTGGTAATATCTATAAACCCTGCCAGGTTTTTGTTTTTTGACATAACGAAATTCTTTTCTAATTTCCTCGGGCGTAGCTAGCTTATCCGTCCCTCGAACATAAAATTTAATTTTGACTGCAACTTCGGTATTGGCTAAATAATGGCCAATGCCTACCGTTATGTTGCCGGAGGTATCCAGGTACATGTGACTTACTATGCCTTCGGATCGCAATAAATGTTTTACTAAATATTTTCTCTCACTCGGTAACAACAATTGTTTTCAGCTCCTTTATTTTGCTTGATTTTTTGTTTCAATACTCTTGCTTCATCGCCACGGGCATCCGGCGTCCTAGACCAAAAGCTTTCGAGGTAATTCTTAAGCCCGGGGCGGCTTGGCGACGTTTGTATTCGTTTCGGTCCACTGTCTTTGCGACCCAGGTTACCATTTGGCGGTCAAATCCTTGTGCACAGATAGCCTCAATGGAATAGCCTTCCTCAATATAATAATATAAAACCTGGTCCAGAATCTCATAAGGGGGAAGGCTGTCTTGGTCTTTTTGATCCGGCCGCAACTCGGCTGAAGGTGCTTTCTCTATAATACTAACCGGGATCAGTTCTTTTTTTCGATTAATAAACTGCGCTAACTCATAAACCATGGTTTTGGGAAGATCCGAAATTACGCTTAAGCCACCGGCCATATCCCCGTAGAGAGTGCAGTAACCCACCGCTAATTCACTTTTATTACCAGTAGAGAGGGCTAAATAACCGTATTTATTAGAAAAAGCCATGATAATATTGCCGCGGATTCGGGCCTGAATATTCTCTTCTGCTACATTAAAAGCCGCCCCCGCAAAATGGGGTTGCAAAGTCTCCAAATAAGACTCATAGATAGGGCTAATGGGAATCACTTGTATAGAAATTCCTAAATTTGCGGCTAACTGCTGGGAGTCGGCTACGCTTCCTGCCGAAGAGTAGGGTGAGGGCATAGTTATCCCTAAAACATTCTCCCTACCTAGGGCGGCGGTAGCTAAAGCGGCTACCAGGGCTGAATCAATTCCGCCGGAAAGGCCGATGACCGCCTTTTGAAAGCCACATTTGGCAAAATAATCTTTAATTCCTAACAGCAAGGCTTGATAGACTGCGGCAAGATACTCACCTGGTAAAAAGGCAAGGCTGGGCCCCGGTTGGTCTAGATCCACCACCGCCGCACTCTCGGTAAAGGAAATACTCTTGGTGAGAAGCTCGCCCTGGCCATCAAAAGCCAGGCTGCCACCATCAAAAATTAACTCGTCATTGCCCCCCACCTGATTGACAAAGATAAAAGGTATTCCATATTTAAGCGCATGGTTTTGTAACATCTGAAAACGCAAATCTTCCTTACCAATATGAAAAGGCGAGGCGGAAATATTAATTAGTAGATCCGCCCCTTGCTCGACTAGGGTAGCGATCGGATCAAAATGATACTGCTGGTATTCCGGCCAAAAATCCGGATCATTCCAGGCATCTTCACAGATGGATACTCCCAGTACTTTATTTTTAAAAGTTACGGTTTTAATTGCTAGGGCTGAATCAAAATGCCGGGTTTCATCAAAGATATCATAAGATGGCAATAAAGCTTTTTCTTGATTAAGCAAGATCTGCCCTTCAAAAATTAAGCTAGCCACATTAACCAAACCTTTGCCAGCTTCTCGGCCCGAGGGGCGGGCTGTCCCCAGTAAGATTCCCGTCCCCGGGTATTGAGGAGAAAGATCCACCAAATGTTGCAGGGCTTCTTCTAGTTGGGTCAGAAACCACTTCCGTTCCAGGAGATCCCGCGGCGGATAGCCGATCAAAAAAAGCTCCGGAAAGACTACCAGATCAACTCGCTGCCGAGAAGCCTTTTGCCACAAGTGAATCACTTTTGCTAAATTACCCTTAAGATCACCGACCGTCGCATTTAATTGTGCCAAAATTATCTTCATTGCTGTAAATTCAGCCTCCACTAAATATACTTGTTTCTATTTCGAAACTAATAATTGTTTCCGTTATTAGTTTCGAAATAGAAACATTTTTTTCCTGCAATTTTTAAAGATTTTATTACCAAAAATTTGATCCTAACCCTTAGTAATTTAACTATACCCAAATCAAAGCAATAATGCTATAATAAAAGAGGTCATTTTCAAAAAAATGGAGGGTTTCCTTTGAAGCTTTTAGTTTTAATATTAAATGATGAATCAAAAGTTGATGAAGTATTACTGCTCTTTTCAGAATTAGGAGTCAAAGGAGCCACCGTCATGGACTCCGTTGGTATGGGAAGTATTTTAGGGATAAAAATACCTTTTTTTGGAAAAAATAACGACCTAGTCCAAATTGACAAACCGGATAATAAAACCATTTTTTCAGTAATTGATAACGAAACCTTATTAAATAAGGTGATTAATTCCGTAAAAAATAAAATTGCCCTGGATAAACCGGGGACTGGCTTTATGTTTGTCATTCCGGTACTGGAAGTCTACGGTACCACAAAAATCAAAGAGAATGCTGGTGTTTAAATAATGAAGAAGTCAGTTTTGGAAGAATTTATTCTTTTTATTAGTATTATTAAATGGTCGCTCTTATCGATTCTGGTGGGAATTATCACGGGAATCACCACTACTTTTTTCTTAAGAATGCTCCATATCGGGACAGATGCTTTCCAAGGAAATAATTATTTTTTCTTTTTTCTGCCCTTAGTCTTTTTTCTCAGTATTTTAATTGTCAAGTATTTAGCCCCCGATGCGAAGGGGCACGGGACCGAAAAGGTGATCGAAGCGGTGCATAAACGCTGGGGTAAAATTAACCTGATTGTGGTGCCCGTTAAGCTGATCGCAACCCTGATTACTCTTTGTGGCGGTGGTTCCGCCGGTAAAGAAGGGCCTAGTGCCCAAATCGGGGCCGGCCTGGCTTCCGGAGTGGCTGATTTATTACGGTTAAACCGGGAAGATCGCAAAAAACTGGTTATTTGTGGCA
>JANQHU010000034.1 GCA_028282485.1 Bacillota bacterium | reverse complement strand
GACTTTTGGTTACTTTTGGGCGTTCAAAAGTAACTCCGCCCTATTAACCAACTATCTCATCAATCAACCGACCACTTTTTAGAATACCTAAAAAATCATTCATAAAACGAGCTGCCGGAGCCCCGTCCACAATATTATGATCAAAGGAAACCGTTAAGCACTTTAATACGTTGTATTCCACAAGGCAGCCCAACTTTAACTGCCGGCTAACCAATCTTATACAAATCGAGACTACGGTACTGAATTGCCTCTCCCAAATGAGCCTCGGCAATCTGCTCCTGGTCGGCTAGATCAGCAATGGTTCGGGAGAGCTTTAAAATTTTGGTATAGGCTCGGGCACTTAAAGAAAAACGCTGCACTACTTGGCGCATTAATTCCTTACTCTTTTTATCTAAGCGGCAATACTTCTGAAAATCCTTACTATTCATCTGGGAATTGCAAAAATAATTCAGGCCCCGAAATCTCTCTCTTTGAATCTGCCGGGCTCTTTCCACTCGTTGCCGAATCGTCAAGGTAGACTCCCCTCCGGCAGCTTCTTCAAACTCATATTCCCCTAACCGGGGCACTTCAATCTGAATATCAAAGCGGTCTAATAACGGCCCGGAGATGCGGCCTTGGTAGCGCTTAATCTGGTTGGGGGAACAACTGCAGGGTTTTACCGCTACCCCGTAATAACCACACGGACAAGGATTCATGGCTGCGGCTAGCATGAAACGGGCCGGAAAAGCTAACGAAGTCAAGGCGCGGGCAATGGTAACCTTCCCATCCTCGAGGGGTTGGCGTAATACTTCTAAAACGTCCCGGGAAAACTCGGGTAATTCATCTAAGAAGAGTACCCCGTGGTGAGAAAGGCTAACCTCCCCCGGCCTCGGTAAACGGCCCCCACCGATCAATCCTGCCGGGCTGGTGGTATGATGGGGCGAACGAAAAGGGCGGCTCTTTAATAAAGACTGGCCTGCCGGAAGTAAGCCGCAAACACTGTAGATCTTGGTAATTTCAATGGCTTCTTCTTCACAGAGAGTAGGCAGAATACCCGGTAAACGTTTCGCCAACATCGTCTTCCCCGATCCGGGTGGCCCGGACATCAAAATATTATGGCCCCCGGCAGCGGCTACTTCTAGAGCGCGCTTGGCTTGTTCTTGGCCGCGCACATCCCCCATATCAAAATCCTCCCCCGGTTTCCCTGGGTCAATTAAGGTAACCTTTAATTCCGCTTCTCCCGGGAGCCAGGTATCTTGTAAAAAATCAATTGCTTGGTTTAAATGACTAACGGGAATTACCGTAATTCCGGTGACCACCGAGGCTTCCGGGAGGTTCTCCTTTGGTAAAACTATGTATTTTTTGCGGTTAGCTCGGGCAGCTAGGGTCATGGGGAGAGCTCCTGTAATCGGCCGTACCCCACCGTCTAAGGCTAGTTCGCCCACAAAAACCGTTTCCTGAAGTTTCGCCGTGGCGAAACCATCCCGGGCCGCCATAATCCCTACGGCAATGGGTAGGTCAAACCCAGATCCTTCTTTTTTGATACTGGCCGGAGCCAGATTAACGGTAATCCGATGCTCGTAAAAACTCAGGCCAGAATTTTTAATGGCTGCCCGCACCCGATCCCGGGATTCCTTGACAGCCGCATCCGGTAAGCCGACAATATCAAAATGAGGCATTCCGTAGGCCAGATCCACTTCAATCAAAACTAGATAACCGTCAATCCCATTCACTGCAACACTAGTAACTTTTGCTAGCAATTACTTTACCCCTCCTTAAACAATAAAAAAGCAAGCTTCTGCTAAAAACCACTTGCTCCAAAAGCATTTTTAATTAAACTAACTTCATAGGTGGCGCGGTCCAAAAAATCAATAGAAACCACATCAAAACGGCAGGGAATATCAAATAAGGCCTTTTGATTTAAAAAATATCGCGCGGCAAAGATCATTCTTTTTTGTTTTGACCGGGTTAAGGCTTCATAACCATAACCAAAATGGTTTTTACGCCGCGTCTTTACTTCAATAAAACACCAGACCCGCCCTTCCAGTCCGATGAGATCTAATTCTCCCCCACGGCAACGATAATTTCCCGTAATAATACGGTAGCCCAAGGACTGTAAATACTCCCGGGCTACCTGCTCACCCCAGGCCCCAAATTCCTGTTTACCGGGCTGCTTTTTCACCAAAACTACACTCCTAAAAATATTATTAACTGACCGCACCAGTGAGTAAAATTAAGCGGTAATCAACCTGCCATTACCGAACAAATTTTCGCTATTAATGATTAAACTCCTGCTTTCTCTGAGAGTTTTAACAAAATTGTAACAATTACCGAAAAGCCAAAATAAATGCTAATTTTTTCCACGAAAAATGCCGATACTATAATTATCAGGCAAGGAGGGATCAGTATGGGTACAATCAGAAATTTTCTGAATACCACCATAGGGCAAGGCTCTACCGAATACGCCTTAATTATTGCCTTCATTGCTATAGCTACTATTGTGGGATTAACGGCCATGGGAGGCGATTTGCAAAGCTTTTTTAATAATACTGCCACTACTATTAATGGCCTTTAAAATGATTATGCCTTCCTAACAATGACTAGGAGCCATAATCTCAATTTATTTCCTTTTATTACTAGATATCTTTTATTTTTATGTTGATCAAAAAAAAGAGCGTCCAGCCGGATTAATTGCTCCGGAACGCTCTTTTTACTTTTAAGTATGAAGCTATGACAAAGCTTTAAAGAAAATAATTAATACAACTGATCTAAACTACCTAAATTCAAGGCACTATTAGGGGCGACTTTGTCCGGTTGCATTGCTTGAGGCTGCTGCGGCTGCTGTTGCTGTTGCTGTTGTTGCTGCTGCATCTGTTGGGGCTGCTGGGCAGCATATGCGTTAGCGCTAGCATTAGCTTGAAAGCTAGGTTGTTGACTATAACCAGCTTGTTGTTGGTCGGCTACAGATCTTTCCGCGGCTTCGATCATTCTTTTAACCATATGGCCTCCCACGGCACCACAGTCCCGCGAAGTCATATTGCCCCAATAATCTCCCACAATCGGCGAAGTATCAATATTAATCTCTTGAGATACCTCGTACTTTAAATTGTGTAAAGCCTGAGCCGCCTCTTGGACTACATAATTATTCTTTCTTTGTCCTGAACCCATATTTTGTGTCCTCCTCTCTTAAATTTGGAACATTCTTAATTTGCCCAGGCTCTTTAGAATAACTCCCTTAAATCATTGGTAGCTGTTTATGATTAATACCAATAATGCCAATCCTCAAACAGACACCTAGAAGTATTATCTTCCACCATGATTACCAAGATAATTCTAATTTTACCAAAATACCTATTACTGCTCAAATTTTAAAAGAGGAAATCATCTTTCCATCTATTTTTTCAGGCTCAATCGAGGTGATTATCAATCTCCTTCTTTTTCTCTAAAGCTCTTTCACCCGTAAAAGCACCACGCCAATGCCATAAATAATCAATTCCCGACCAGATAGTTAAAAAGACGGCAAACCATAAAAATCCCATACTAAAAGGAATCTCCCAAATCTGATTAATCATTATTAAGATAATAGCAATAATTTGAAAAAAAGTCTTGGATTTTCCCCAGGGGCTAGCGGTCACGGTCAGTCCTTTTTTGGCAGCATAATGTCTTAAAATGGTAATTAAGACTTCCCGTAGAATAATAATCCAGACTGCTAACCAGGGTACCCTTCCTAAATTCGCTAATACAACCAAGGTTAAGATAATTAACACTTTATCGGCAAAGGGATCAAAAAACTTGCCAAAATTAGTAACCTCTTTCCGCACCCGGGCGGCATAACCATCTAAACCGTCCGTTAATCCGGCAATAATAAAAATAATTGTCGCCAGCAGATCCCGGCCGGGAATATCCCAGATTAAAAAACCAACACAAATAGGTGCTAAAATAATCCGCAAGAGGGTAATACTATTAGCTAGATTAATCACTGTAATTCTCCTCACGCTTTCACTGGAAAAGCAGCTTTTTCCTTCTTTAGCTAGGACAGACTGCCATACAAATTATAGGCATCACTGCCGGTAATTAAACAGTTCACAAATTCCCCAGGCTGTCCCAAATAATCGTTAATCACTACTACGCCGTCTACATCAGGAGCCATTCCTTGGGTTCGACCAATGGTTAAATTTTTGGCCGCGACCACCTTATCCACTAAAACTAATTTTTGATGGCCAACTTCTCCTTGCAATAACCGCGCCGAAATGGGCTGTTGCTCCTTTAAAATGCGCTGTTGCCGTCTTTGCCGAATTTTTTGGTTTATTTGTGGTTTTAAGGCAAAGGCTTTGGTTCCTTCTTCCTCACTATAAGCGAAGGCTCCCACATAATTAAAATGGAATTCATTAAGAAAAGTTAAAACTTCCTCAAACTCGGCTCTACTCTCGGAAGGAAAGCCCGCCATAAAAGTAGTTCGTAAAATTATTGGGGAAACCAATTCTCTAATTCGTTGCAGCCGCTTTTTAAGAGTTAGAGGGTCATCAGTACGGTTCATCATTTTTAACAGACGTTCGTTAATATGCTGCAAAGGTAGATCTAAATAATTACAGATGCGGGACTCTTGGGCCATAAATTCTAATAATTGGTCATTAATTCCCGCGGGATAAGCATACAAAAGCCTAATCCAAGGGATCTGGGTCTGACTCACTATTTCTTTTAATAAATCTAATAAACTGCTCTGGGGAGTTAAATCCTGCCCGTACATGGTAATATCTTGGGCAATCAAATTCACTTCTTGCACTCCGGCTTCTACTAAGGAGTTAATCTCATTGATGATGGACTTCTTACTCCGACTTTGAAAAGACCCTTTTATTAACGGTATCGCACAATAAGCACAACGATGATTACACCCTTCGGCAATCTTCACATAAGCGGTATGTTTGAGAGTTGCTTGAAAACGGGGTAAGTTTTCTTCATTTAAAAAAGCCTTTTCTTTGGTGGTTTCTCCCCGATTAAGGGGCGATGGGTCGGTGGCCACCAGCTCGCTGATGCGGCGAATGTCATTAAAGCCCAGCCAATAATCAACTTCCGGCAACTCCGCAGCTAATTCGGTCCCATAGCGAACCACCAGGCAACCAGCTACCACCAATTTTTTACATTTGCCAGTCTCTTTATATTTAACCATTTCTAAAATCTGCTCAATTGATTCCTGCTTGGCAGATTCAATAAAACCACAGGTATTAATTAAAATTAATTCTGCTTCATTAAAATCCTGGGTTAATTTCCAGGAGTTTGTCACAAGCTGTCCTAACATAATTTCCGTATCCACCAAATTTTTGGCACAACCTAACGAGATAACTGCTAATTTCAAAAAAATTCTTCCTTTCTTTGCGAACACTAACTGCTAATTCCGGATAAAGATATTGATAAAGATTTTTTAAAATAATGATCCGCAGTAAATAATTGCGGGTCTCCGGAAAAGGGATCTGCTCTAAGCGGACGGTCTCCCCATTCCAAATTCCTTTTTTCAACCAACCGGAAACCGAATTTAAACCGGCATTATAGGAGGCCAAGGCAATATTTTCATTTTGATGAAATACTTCTTTTAAATAAGCCAGGTACCAGGTGCCTAAAGCCAAGTTTTTTTTCGGTTCTAATAAATCACTCTGCTGGTAGTGAGTCCAGTTTAACTTCCCAGCAATCCACTTGCCGGTCTCCGGCATTATTTGCATTAAGCCCAAAGCCCCTTTACGGGACTCGGCTCGGGGGTTAAAGCGACTCTCCACAAAGACAATAGCACTCACTAATTCCGGGTTCAACTTGCTTTCTTGACTAAAAAACAAGATCTGCTCCCGGTAATCTAAGACAAAATAAGCCTTCAAAATGGCTTTGTGAAACAGTAGCATTAAAAAAACCAGAATTAAAAAAAATTTGACTAAATTTAAAATACGTTTTGTCTGCATGCCCCAATCACTCCAAGGTGCCTATTATTTCCTTAACCTGCTTTGCTAACTCCTTTAAACCCTGACGATTGTAAATAACGCGGTCGGCTCTTTTTTCTTTTTCTCCTAAGGGAAGTTGAGCCTCGATCCGGGCTTGGGC
>JANQHU010000398.1 GCA_028282485.1 Bacillota bacterium | reverse complement strand
AAGTTTTTGGCCGAATAATTATGTAGCTGGGTAGCTAGTTCGTTAAAAACGGTCAGAAAGCTTTCCATTTCTGGTAAAGCAACCGCCGAATAGGTGGTTTGATAGTAGAAGTTATTAACTGGCTGGCTATAACAGATATTAAAATCGGTTACTAGGCCCGCTGCAATAACCGCACTAGAGAAGTTATTGGATCTAGTTAAACGATGGAGAACTAAGGTATAATTATTGCCTGGATCGGGAACACCAGCGGTGGAGCCGACTAAAAAATCAGCTTCTTCCCGCCATTCCCAGGCAATTTCTGCTAACTGCATGGAGCAGGCATCCATATTAAGCACAGCAATTTTTTGACCAGTAATCTCCCGGGCTTCCGCTAGAGCGGTGCGAACTTCGGCGGTAGTTAAAGCGTTTAAGGTATTAGGACTAGTATCATCAAAACAGATTCCCTTGGAGATCTTTTTATTGCGGGGGTAAACCCCAGCACCGTGATTCCAGAGAGTGAGAATAGTACGCTGGGCCGGAAAGTTTTGAGTACAGTAGACGACGAAGTTTTTCAGAGTAGTGGGATCGTCCATATCCAGTTCACCATAATCTTTAAGCAACTGGGAATTGATCGTATGCGGATGGCGATCGCGAGTGATTTTGTAAAGCCGAGTAGAGCTCCAGTTCCCATTAGATGTGGTAAAATCGGGATGTCGGTCAAATAAGACCAGAATATTAATCTTTGCCGAGGAACCGATCAGCTCCATTTCGTTAACATCCCAGATACCATATTCCTCTAAATCATTATCCCCATCTAAATAGACTAGAAAATTAATTTCTGGAATAATTCGCGTGGTTTCCGGTTTTGAATTACTACAACCTGATAATAGAATAATTAGCACTAAGATAGTGGCAAAAAATATATTTTTCATTTATTATTTCCTACTTTAACTAAATAAATTTTTTAATTAGTTTAATTTTACTATGTTACCTATAAAAGTCAATATTTAAATGAAAAGTTTTATAATATTGTTACAAAAGGTGGTAATTACTTTAAAGAGATTGCAATTGCTGCCGGGCCTGCTGCATATCCGCGGGGAGGGGAGCCGTTAGGGGTGGGATGGCAAAATCAGGGCTATGAAAGCTTAATCCGGCGGCGTGCAGGGCAGGACGAGAGATCAGTGCTGATTTTTTACCGTATTGCCCATCGCCGAGGATGGGATGACCCAGGTGCTGGAGGTGTAAGCGAATTTGGTGAGTGCGGCCGGTTTCTAAGCGTAATTGAACCAGAGCTGCTTGGGGATAGGTTTCAAGAAGTTGATAATGGGTAACGGCCGATTTACCAGTTGGATCAATGATCCGCCGGGGACCAGCTTTTTTAATTCCTTGCCTGATAGTTCCCGAGGTAGTTCCGGGAACCCCGCTAATAAGGGCCTGATAAGTACGAACAATTAAATGCTGCTGGAGAGCTTGGCTTAAAGCAGTCTGGGTGGCAGCATCTTTGGCAATCAGCATTAATCCGGAAGTGCCGTAGTCTAACCGATTCACCGGGCGAACTTTAATCGGAAGATTAATTTTTTGATAATAAGCGGTAATTTGATTGGCTAGAGTACCGGATTTAATTGGGCCGGAGGGATGAACCGCAATTAAAGCTGGTTTATTGATCACTAATAAATGTTCATCTTCATAAACGATTTCGAGGGGCCTTTCTTCCGGGACAAGTTGGTTATGCTCCGAGCTGGGTAGCAGTACCTTAATCACGTCGCCGGCTTGCAGCAAAGCCTGGGAATGGGCCCGCCGCTTATTGATGGTAATCAGCCCTTTATAAAAATATTGCCGTAGATTACGGCCGGAGAGCTGGGCCTTGTTTTTGAGAAAAGACCCAATCGGGCTCGATTCAGTTTCATTATATTGATAGGTTAACAATTTTTTTGGTGACACTTGGTAAATCCCCCTTCATAAGTAATTTAACATATTTTCAGGTTAAATATAAGCTTTGGAGGGTAAAAAATCTTAATTTTTTTGCCAAAAAGTTATTTTTGTGGGATAATAGTATTAAATGAATAGATGGAAAGAGATGTTGAGATTGAAAGGTGAAATGCTATGGTTTTAATAAAAAATCCAAATCGACATAATTTACCGAAGATTAAAAATCCGTATTTAGGACTAAAAGATGAAGATAAAGAAAAGAAGCTGATACTTTCTAAATTATTTCCGAAGGAGCAGCATGATCCTGCAAAAAAGGCTGAGCAAAAAGCGAGTGAAATTATTGCAAAGGCTAATAATCAAGCTCAATATATAATCGCAAATGCTCAACAAGAAGCGAAAAGAATAAAAGAAGAAGCCCAAAAAGCAGGTTATCAAGCGGGAATGAAGCGGGCTGAGATAGATACAGCTGAATTTATAAAAACATTTCGAAATCTCTTGGAGGCTCCAAAAATTATTGAAGAAACAATCCAGAATGATGTTCTTCCCATAGCTATTGCCATTGCCGAGAGGGTTATTAAAGCAAAAATTGCAACAGACGATCAAGTGATTATCAGAAATTTAGATGATCTGCAGGCCTTTTTTATCGAAAAATCTAGAGTTGTCAACCTTGCCAAGCTTATTGTACAGGTTAATCCGGCGGAAGTAAAAAAGGTTAATGATTATTTACAAAAATTACTTTCCAATAGTGAGAAAATGGTGCATCTATCGGTCAAAGGAAATAAAACAATCTCCAAAGGAGGTTGCCTGATTGAAACAAATTTTCGACAAATTGACGCTACTATAAAAACACAAATGGAGGCAATCATCAATGCTTTAAGGGATAAATTAATTACTCCCCATCAAAAAGAAAAAATACGGTAGCTCTTGAAGAAAGAATTAGCATTTTTCTAACTTAGGCGCGAGGGAAAAAAGGATTTTGCTCCAGATAGTCAAAGATAAATATAAAAAAATTAATACCTAACCCTCTCTACCCGACATATTATGTTTTAGGCCGGGATTAATCTTGCGGGGAGAGGGGTTTGTTTGATTATGAAAATTAATTACGGAAAGCATTTTTTAGCTGATTTGTATTTGTGTCAGGAGAAGATTTGGGGGACCTCTAGCTATTTACAAGAGAGTCTCGAAAAGGTAGTGGAGGCCTCCCACAGTTGTGCCATTAGGTGGGTTACCCGAAAGACTTCCGTGAATCGCAACATGGTAATTGGGGAAAATGATGAGTTATTAATTATCCTCCAAATCATACCGGAAAAAAATTTTTTAGCCCTTGATGTTTTTTCCTGGCAGACGGAGCGGGATTTTCAGGCCCTTTGTGATGGAATAATTGAGGCCTTTGCTCCACAAGTTATAGCTGAAGAATGCCGTTTGCGAGGCGAACACCTCATGCGCTAACAAGATCAAAAATACAAGAAAATGGAGATGGCAAAAAAAGATGCGAGTGGAGGCATATGACCAAATTCGGGAAGCCTGTTTGGCGGCGGGGCAGGCTCAAGATTTATACTGGATAGCCCGCATGCAGAGTACCAAGAGTATAGGAGTACAGATTAATAACGGGAAGACCGAGGAGATTAGTACCGGTAGCTTTACAGGATTAGGGGTTCAGGTCTTTACGGCGGCCGGATACATGGGTTTTGCCGCGGCGGACCAGGTTACTTCGAAAATTGCCGGGGAGTTGGTGGAGAAAGCCGCCTTCTTAGCAGCGGAGAGTGCCCGGTTTGGCGGAGAAGCAAATCTGGAGTTTCAAAAGCTACCCCTTTTACAAAAAAAAATCGACTCCCCCATGCGTTATCCCTATGATACGATGGATTTAAAAACCATTGAAGCCCAATTAATTACCCTCAACCAAGAAATTGCGGCCTTGGACGAAAACTTAGCCGTGCGCACGATCTTTCGCTTAGTGGATGAAGAATGGCGAATCTGCCGGGCGGATGGCACGGATGTGCTTTTTAATACCCCGCGGGCTTTTATTTTTCATAGTATTACCGCTAAATCCGGGAAACAGACTGCTACTACTTACGGGAATATCGCCGGAGTTGATTTAGAAGTCTTGCGCGATGCCCGGCGAGTCCAAAAATTACAAAAACGGGGTAAAAAGGCTGCTAAGTTGGCCTTAGATCTTTTAACGGCTCCGCCAATCCCCAGCGGTAGTTATAAATTAGTAATTGATTATGCCTTAGCCAAAGGCTTAGCCCATGAGGCTTTTGGCCACGCCGCCGAAACGGATGGCTTGGATAGTTCCTTACTAGGTGA
>JANQHU010000359.1 GCA_028282485.1 Bacillota bacterium | reverse complement strand
TTTGAGCAAGTAGTGATGCGAATTGAGGGTAATTTTGATTTAAAATTAGCTACCCAAGCTTTCAATGAATTAATCGCGCGGCATGATATTTTACGCACGGTTTTTATTTATCAAAAATTAGAAAAGCCGGCCCAAGTTGTCTTAAAAAAGGCAGAGGTGACGATTCATTATGAAGATCTCTCCCATTTAAATGAAGCAGAACAAGAGAAAGCCTTACAAGATTATTTAGCAGCTGATACAGCTCGCAAGTTTCAATTAGATCAAGAAATCCCTTTACGGTTGGCCTTATTGCAAACAAGTACGATGGATTTCCAGTTACTTTGGAGTTTTCACCATATTATTATGGATGGCTGGAGTTTAGGAATAGTAGCAAAAGAGTTTTTAGGGATTTATAAAGCTTTGCAAACCGGGCAGGCGCCCATACTACCTCCGGCGGTTCCCTATGGTCATTACCTGAAGTGGTTGGGTAAACAAGATAAAGCCCAAGCACTGGCTTTTTGGCAGAAAGAATTAGCAGGATATTATCAAAAAACCCTTCTTCCAGGGGAGGATAAAGAGGCTCAGGTGCCTGATTATCAGTTGCGGGAAAAAAGTTTTTGCTTAAGTGAAGCTGTTACCAAAGGATTGCAAGCCTTTGCCCAAAAAGCAGGGACCACTCTTAATATAGTTTTTCAATCTATTTGGGCTTTATTATTACAAAGATATAATAATACTGATAATGTGGTTTTTGGAAGTGTGGTCTCCGGCAGGCCTTTTGAGTTGGAAAAAGTAGAAGAGATGGTGGGCTTGTTTATTAATACGGTTCCGATTCGCATTCAGACCAGGCCCCAGCAAACAATTGCCGAATTAATCAAAGAAGTTCATTTCCAGACTGGAAAAGCAGAAAAATTTCATCATTCGCCCCTGGCGGAGATTTTGGCTCAGTCAGAGTTGCACCAAAAGCTGTTTGAGCATATCCTCGTTTATGAAAATTATCCTTTAACCGGGGCGTTTCAAAGTATTAACCAAGAAGAACTGGGGTTTACTGTTTCCCAGCTGCAATTAATTGAGCAGACGAATTATAACTTTAATCTGATTTTAATTCCTGGTGAGCAGATGGAAATAAAATTTAGTTATAATGCCGATATTTTTAGAGAAGAGTTGGTAACCAGAATTGCCGGACATTTGGAAACTGCGCTTTCGCAGCTCCTACAAAATCCTAACCTTTTGATAACAGATCTAGAAATCTTAACTGATCCTGAACAAAAAGAATTACTTCATGATTTTAATCAGACGGCCACCGATTTTCCCCGGGAAAAAAATATTGTCCAGCTGTTTGCAGAGCAGGTAGCTAAAACGCCAGAGGCTACTGCGGTAATTTTTGCTGATACTACTTTAACTTATGTTGAACTGGAGCGCCAAGCAAATCGCTTAGCTAGGCAGCTGCGGCAAAAGGGTGTTGGCCTTACCAGAGATGGGTCGATTGTGGCCTTAATGTTAGAACCCTCTTTAGAAATGGCAATTGGAATTTTGGGGATTCTTATGGCCGGGGGGGCTTATCTGCCGATTGACCCCGCTGATCCCCGCGAACGAATTAAATTTTTATTAACGGATAGCCAAGCTGAATTTATAGTCACCAAAAGCGATTATTACCATTTGGTGCAGGATTTAAAGGGAATGAACTACTGCGAAATCGATTTGCATATGGGAGCAGCCGCCGCCACAGAGGAGGGTAGGCTAGAGGAGACTATAACGCCAACTACTCCGGCTTACTTGATTTATACTTCGGGCACGACTGGGGAACCCAAAGGAGTCCTGATTCGCCATGAGAATATTTTTAACACCATGGCCTGGAAGTGCCGCGAATATGGCCTGGGAGAAGAGGATACGGTTTTACAACTCTTTAAATTCTCTTTTGATGCTTTTATCCCCATCTTCTTTTTACCCTTGCTCACGGGAGGAAGGCTGGTTTTGCTGAGCTCGGCTGCTAGCTTGGAACCGAATCAGATCAAAGCAGCTTTGGGGCAACACCAGGTAACTTATTTGGCAATTACCCCCTCCCGCTATCATTCCCTTTTAGAGTCTTTCGCAGCTACTGATCTTAGTAGGGTAAAAATGGTTACCTTAGGAGGCGAAAAGGCCTCTCCTAACTTAATTGCCTGGAGCCGGAAGCAGTACCCTCAGATTGAATTAATTAATGAATATGGCCCGACGGAGAATAGTGTGGTGACCACCATATTACGGGATTTGCAACCAGAGACTAACGGGATTATCGGTCGGCCCATTGCCAATAATCAGGTATATATCATCGAACCCCGGCAGCAGCGGTTGCAACCAATTGGAGTAGTCGGCGAACTCTGTATTAGTGGGAAAGGATTAGCGACCGGTTATCTAAAACGGCCGGAACTTACCCTGGCTAAATTCGGTGCAAATCCTTTTATCCCCGACACCGGCTTGTATCGCACCGGGGATCTGGCTCGCTGGTTGCCGGAAGGAGTTATTGAGATCTTAGGAAGAATAGATCACCAAGTTAAGATTCGTGGTTATCGGATTGAGCCAGAAGAGATTGAATCCCGTCTGTTGGCCCATCCTGCGCTTCAAGAGGTAGCGGTGATTCCCCGCAATCAGGCTGATGGCCAGCAGTATCTCGCGGCGTATTATGCTAGTCAAACACCGGTCTCTAGCCATGAACTGAAGCATTTTTTAAAGAGCTCCTTGCCAGCACAGATGATTCCCGTTTGTTTTCAAGAAATTTCCCAGTGGCCGATCACCGCCAATGGGAAAATCGACCGCCGGAGATTACCGGAACCAGGAGAAGTAAGCTTCCTGGAGGAAGAGACAGCGGATTTGGCGCCAGATAGTCCTACCGAAAAACGCTTAGCTTTTCTCTGGCAGGAAATCTTGCAGCTACCCCGGGTAGGTTTAAGGCAGAATTTCTTTGACCTGGGGGGCCATTCTTTAAAAGCAACTACCCTGGCGACGAAGATTCACAAAGAGTTTGGGGTGGCCGTCTCGGTGGCCCAGATCTTTGCCAAACCAACAATCGGAGAACTAGCGACTTTAATTGATGCTGCTCCGGCCCGGCTCTATGCTGACCTCCAACCAGTGGCTGAGGCTATCTTTTATCCGGTATCTGCGGCCCAGAAGCGTTTTTATCTCTTGAACCAATTAGTGGGAGTAGAGACGGCTTACAATGTTCCTGGGATTGTCAAGATCACTGGTAAATTAGATATTAAAAAGTTAGAAGCGGTTTGGCAACAATTAATTAAGCGGCACGACATCTTTCGAACGAGTTTTCGCCTGGAGCAGGGGGAAGTAATCCAAGCAATTACCCCTGAAGTTCTCTTTAACCTGAATTATCTGCAAACTACCCCGGCAGCTTTAAAGCAGGAGATTAGCGCCGCAATTAAAGCATTTGATCTGAGCCAAGCACCGTTACTGCGCCTTACTTTAATGGAAATCGGCCCGGAAGAATATATTTTAGTCTTAGATTTGCACCATATTATTACGGATGGGGTCTCCATTGGGATCATCATTAAAGAGTTTCTTGATCTTTATGCCGGAAAAGTCTTAAAACCTCTGCGGTTGCAATATAAAGACTATGCGGTATGGCAACAAAAATCTCTTACGGGAGAAAGGCTTCAACAACAAAAGGATTTTTGGCTAAAAGAGTTTCCGGGAGAAATCCCGGTACTAAATCTACCCCTTGATTATCAGCGGCCTCCCGTCCGGAGTTTTGCCGGTAGTAGTTATCGAGTGACCATTAAGCAAGAGATAGTTAAACAGTTGTTGGCGAAGGGCCAAAAACAAGGGGCTACTCTGTATATGATTTTGTTAGCGGCTTATTATACGCTGCTCTATCGGTATACAGGCCAGGAGGATATTATCGTCGGTTTTCCCGTAGCCGGGCGCACGCATGCGGATTTAGCAGGTATCCCCGGGGCTTTTGTGAATACTCTGGCTTTGCGAAGTTATCCTGAAGCCAAAAAGTCTTTTGCCACTTTCTTAGGTGAGCTGAAAACCCGGGTTTTAAGAGCTTATGACCATCAAGAATACCAGTTTGAAGAGTTGGTAGAGGCTTTAGCGCTACCAAGAGATTTAAGCCGTAATCCTCTCTTTGATACCATGCTAATTTTTCAAAATATGGAGATCCCCAAGTTGGAATTGGCAGAGGTGCAGCTAACGCCTTACCCGATTTTTAATATGAATGCTAAAGTAGATCTGGCTTTTAATTTAGAAGAAGGAGCGACGGGGTTATTATTAACAGTAGAGTATGGCAGTAATCTCTTTGAAGAAGCGACCATTAGCCGGATCGCTAGCCATTATCAGAATATTTTAACGGAACTCGCTGAGAATTTTGAAGTAAAGCTCAGCCAGCTGGAAATGCTCTCTTTGGCAGAAAAAGAGCAACTACTCCGGGAATTCAACCCTACCCCGGCTTCTTATCCCCGCGGGCAGACCCTGCACCAGATTTTTGAAGCAATCGTGGCTCAACATCCGGATCAGCTGGCGGTAAGCTGTGGTCAGGAGCAGCTTACTTACCAGGAGTTAAATCAGCGGGCCAATCAGTTAGCCTGGCAGTTGCGGCAACGCGGAGTGACGGCCCAGAGTATTGTGGCCCTGCTGGTGGAACGTTCCGTGGAGCTGGTGATTGGTATTTTCGGGATCTTAAAGGCGGGGGGAGCATACTTGCCTATCGATCCGGAGTATCCGGAGGAAAGAATTAGCTATATGTTAGCCGATAGTCAGGCCAAGATTTTAGTCACGGAGACCCGTTCTTTAGAGAGACTGCCCCAGCGTCAATGGGCAGCCGAGGTTTTTACTTTTGACTGCCGTAACACTGCTTCGCCAACTGAAGCGAATTTGGCTAATCTTAATGAAGCAAACCATCTGGCTTATGTTATTTATACCTCCGGGACTACCGGCAAACCCAAAGGGGCGATGATTGAGCATCGCAATGTGGTGCAGCTTCTCTTTAATGACAGACTACCTTTTGCTTTCTCCAAGGAAGATATTTGGACCATGTTTCATTCCTATTGTTTTGATTTTTCGGTGTGGGAGATGTACGGCGCCTTGTTGTATGGCGGGCAGCTGCTGGTGGTGGAAAAAGAGATCGCCCGAGATCCCCAGCAGTATCTAGCCTTTCTCAAAAAAAACCGGGTAACCGTCTTAAACCAAACTCCCACGGCTTTTGCTAATTTATTAAAAGCCGAGATGGAGACTGCTACCAAAGAGTTGCAACTGCGTTATGTGATTTTTGGTGGGGAAGCCTTAAAACCTTTGATCCTAAAAGAATGGGCGGCGAAGTATCCTGGGACCAAATTGATCAACATGTACGGGATTACCGAGACAACGGTTCATGTAACTTATAAAGAGATTACCCCCCTGGAAATTAGTAAAAATATTAGTAATATAGGCCGGGCCTTACCTCCCTTAACTACTTATCTTCTGGATCAAAATCAAAAATTAGTCCCTGTGGGGGTTCCGGGGGAACTTTATGTAGGTGGAGCGGGTGTTGGCCGGGGCTATCTGCAGCGTTCGGAGTTAACCGCAGCGAAGTTTATACCCAATCCTTACCACCAGGCTGAGGGGCGGCTTTACCGTTCTGGGGATCTGGTGAAGCGGTTACCAAATGGTGAAATGGAGTACTTAGGACGAATTGACCACCAAGTCAAGATTCGGGGACATCGCATTGAATTAGGGGAGATTGAGAACCGCTTACTGGAATGGACCGGAGTTACTAAAACAGTAGTGATTGTCAATCAGGAGGCGGAATCTGCTAATATTGGAAATTACTTAATTGCTTATTACGTAGCTCCCGAAAGCTATTCGGCCCACCTTTTGCGGCACCATCTAAGCCAAACTTTGCCCGAGTATATGCTGCCGGCCTATTTTGTCCATCTGGAGGAGCTTCCCTTAACTAAAAATGGTAAAATTGACCGGGCCGGCTTGCCGCAACCTACTGGCAAAAGAAGTTTCCAGCGGGA
>JANQHU010000354.1 GCA_028282485.1 Bacillota bacterium | reverse complement strand
AATTATTGTAATCGTTTGATAATTATCAATAATTTAGGAATGAGCGCCAATGGTATTTATGCCATAGCAACAAAATTTGCTAGTCTGATTGCAATTTTTACCTCTATCTATAATAATGCCTGGACCGAAGAAGCATTCCGCGAGTCAGACGCTAAAGATAGTGATGCTTATTTTAATAAAAATTTAAATTTTTTAATTAGATTGGTTTTTGGAGGAATTTTAATTATCTTACCTTTTACCAAAATCATTTACAAATTTATGGTATTTGATAATTATGCCAAAGGCTTATATCTATTACCAATACTTTATTTAGCAGCAATAGTTACCCCTATAGCGATACATTTAAGTAGTGCTTTTTTAGCTAAAAAAGAAACCTATAAGATTTTTTATACCACATTATTAGCGGGATTAATTACTGTTTTTTTGGGATGGATCTTATCCAAGTATTTAGGCTTGCTGGCTTTTGCGATTGGAACTTTAGTAGGGTTGCTGTTTATGTTTTTTATTAGAATTCCTTTAGTTAAGAAAATATTAAATTTGCAAATCAAATGGAACGAAATATTAATATTATTGGTTTGTTATATTATTGAAGCCTTTGTCTTTTATCAAATGCCTTATTATACAAACTTTATTGCGTTAGCCTTTGGAATAATTATCGCATTTTTGTTTAATAAAAAAATAGTTCTTAAAGCAATACACACCTTTCGAAAACAGAGTTAAGTTATAAAAAAAAACTTAAGATGAGGAAATACAGCGCTAAATAATTATCAAGTGCAATAATAAAAAACGGAGGATAAATATGGAAAAAAATAAAAAATTAAATATTATGTTATTTGCCCACCATGGATATTTAAATCGTGGTTGTGAAGCAATAATTCAGGGTACTAACAGGATATTAAAAAAAGAATTTAAAGAATTATCATTTTTGATAGCTTCCTATAGTGCCCAAACAGATGGCTCATTAAAAATCCCTAATGTAGACCGATATATTTCCCATCAATTAGTAGAGCGAGCTACTCCTAAATGGGCCCTGGGAGTCTTTTATCGTAAAATCCTTAATAATCCGGTAGGGTTTCAAAAAATTGTTCATCAAAACGTCATCAATGAAAGTAAAAATGTCGATGCCTGTTTTTCCATTGGGGGAGATAATTATTGTTATGGTACGCCCAACTGGTTATATGCTATTAATCAAGGCATCAAAAAGAACAACAAAAAATTAGTTCTTTGGGGTGCTTCTATTGATCCGGAAAGAATCACTCAAGCAATGAAAAATGATTTACAATTATTTGATCTAATGGTGATACGGGAATCAATTACTTATGAAGCACTTCAAGAGCGAAATATTGACAAAAATCTTGTTTTATGCCCGGATCCTGCTTTTGTTATGGAAAAAGAAGAGTTGCCCTTACCCAAAGGATGGCTAGTAGGCAATACAATTGGTTTTAATCTTAGTCCCCTTGTAATGAATTATGCCAATAACTCGGAGACACTTTTAAAGTCTGCTTACCAATTTATTGATTATATTATAAAAAAAACTGATAGCAATATTGCCCTAATCCCACATGTAACCTGGGAAAAAGATAATGACTTTGTACCATTACAAAATATTTACAATAATTATAAAGAAACCAATCGAGTTATCTTAATTGATTCAAATTATACCGCACCTCAATATAAAGGCTTTATCGCGCGGTGCCGTTTCTTTATCGGGGCTCGTACTCACGCAACTATTGCTGCTTATTCATCAGGTGTACCTACCTTAGTTATCGGTTATAGTGTTAAGTCCAGAGGTATCGCTAAAGATTTGTTTGGAGAAAGTGATCTAGTTTTACCGGTGCAAAAACTAACTGATGAGAAGCAGTTAATAAAATCTTTCGAATCTTTAAAAGAGCAAGAAAAAGAGATTAAAAAGCAGTTAGAAAAGCTAATGCCCGATTATTGTGCAAAAGCAGATAGTGCTTCCCAATATATTCGTAAGCTAATTGGGTAGAAGCATTACTATTTGTTTTTTGAGGGAGGGTGTAAATGATATTTTGCGAAAAAGTTGAAAAATCATGTTTTGGATGCGAAGCTTGCACTAACGTTTGCTCTAAAAATGCTATCAGGATGATTAATAATCAAGAAGGGTTTCGTTATCCTACCATTAATAAAGAAAAGTGTATAGAATGCGGATTGTGCGAGAAGATTTGTCCTGCCATTAATCCCATCAAGACCAAAGAAAGTGAAAAAAATTTTCCTGCTGTTTATGCCGCATGGAACCGCCAGCCAGATATTCGGCTTAAAAGTTCTTCGGGGGGTATTTTTTCTGCAATTGCAAAAAGTATTTTGGATAAAAACGGGATTGTAGTAGGGGCGGCCTTTAATGAAAAATTAGAAGTAATACATAAAATTATTGAAGAAGAAGCTGATTTACAATCATTAAGAGGCTCAAAGTATTTACAGAGTAAAATTAATGATCTTTATCGGGAAATAGCCTTAAGATTAAAAAATAAACAATTAGTTTTTTTTACCGGAACTCCTTGTCAGGTTGCCGGACTGTATGCTTATTTAGGCGAAGATAATCCAAATTTGTTTACTGCCGACATAGTCTGTCATGGTGTTCCATCAGAAAAAGTTTTTTATAAAGTTTTGGAACAATTAGAAAAAAAATATAAATCATCTATTAATCAGGTTTTTTTTCGCGATAAAAAAAATGGTTGGAAGAATTATAGTTTTTCAGTATTATTTAAAAACGGGAAAAAATATAGCAAAGATTTAACAGAAGCTCCTTTTTTCAGGGGTTATTTAAAGGATATTTTTTTACGTGCTTCTTGTTATCAATGTAGTTATGCGCGAATCCCCAGAGTAGGTAATATTACATTAGGTGATTTTTGGAAGGTTCACTTAATTGAGAGCAGTCTTGATAATGATCAAGGCACTTCTTTATTATTAATTAATGATCAAAAAGGAAACCAATTGTTTAACGATTGTCAAAAAAGTATTGTTAATACTCCCTGTACATTAGAGAATGCTATTTCCGGCAATCATTGTTTAATTAAGCCGGTAGCTGAGCCACCAAATAGAGCAGAATTTTTTAACGATTTGGAGCATCAATCCTTTGAATTTATTTTAAAAAAATATTTAAAACAAAGTAGCTTAACGGGATATTTACGAAAAATAAAAAGAAAATTTAAATTTTTTATTAAAAAAGCTTTGCCAAAATAGGTTGATATTTTTAGTAAGAATATTTTAATACCACATTTATAGTTTACTTGAAAAAATAGGGAGGAAATGTAAAATGGGGTACGCGATAAGTGCAATTATGCCGATATATAATGCAGAGAGGTATTTAGCGAGAGCCATAAACTCCCTTTTGCAACAGACCATAACTAATATTGAGTTTTTGTTAATTGATGATGGTTCTACTGACAATTCTCTGGCAATTGCTGAGGAATATGCTCTTCAAGATGAGCGTATTAGGGTAATTAGTCAAGAAAACCAAGGAGTTAGTATTGCTAGAAATACGGGGCTTGCTAATGCCATCGGTGAATATATTGCTTTCTTGGATGCTGATGATTTACTGGAGCCAAATATGTATGAAGTGTTATATCAAACAGCCAAAAGTAGTGAAGCCGATGTCGTTATTTGTGATTATCAGATCCAAAAACCAGATTTAAAACTGGTTAAAAACTGGAGTTATCCTTTTCCCTCCAAAAGCCCGTTAGACCGAAAATCAATTGAGAAGCATATTTTAGCCTATATGATTAAAAGTGATGGCCTGGGTGCTCCCTGGAATAAATTGTATAAAAGACTAATGTTAGTGGAAAATGAGATTCTTTTTCCCTCGGGAATTCCCTTAGGTGAGGATTATCTTTATAATATGGAGGTTTTTACCTATGCGGAAAGAGTGAGCTATTTACCCCAAGCCTTATATCATTATATCCTTTATCCAGCCAGTGCCGTGAAAAAGTATCGGGAAGATCGTTTTCAGATCTTTAAACAGATTGATAATTTAAAAGCAGAATATATGAAAAAATGGCAATTAGTTAATGAAGATTACCAGTTGGAGCGGTTTAAATATTTTATTGCCCAAGCCATTGCTAGTATTGAGCAGGAATTTAAATCAGCTAATAAGGCGGATTTTTTGAGGCGTTGGCAAAAAATAGGATCAATCACAAATGATCCAAAAGTAACAGCCATTATTGCCAAGTATGGTAATCGAGTTAAACCGCCAGGAATTAGGTGTCGCCTGCTTTTTCCATGGCTTAAACAAAGAATGGTAATTCTTTTGATTTTGGGAGTTATTCTTATTAACAGTACTAAATTGTTTAAGTTAAAAACCATATAAATAAAGAAGTATTACTAAACAAGGAGGGTTTAAGTAATGCAGCGAAAATATTTCTTTAATCAGTTTCTTTACAAGTTAAAAATTAGCCTCTATTTTTTACTACCGGCTTTGCTATTAGTATCAATTCATTTCAATCAGCCTTCCGAAAGTCTTTTGGGGAAAGCTACTTCTCAATTAAGGACAGTGAGAAGTCTGGAAACTAAATCCCTTTCTGCGGCAGCTTTAACCGCCCTTGATCCCGGATTGGCCTTAACCAGTATGACTAGCTTTGGTCTAGTTGGCGATGGCCAGACCGATAATTGGCAGGCTTTAACGGCAGCAATTGCCGCTGCCGGAGGGCAAAAGGTCCAGTATCAACTGCCAGTGGGGGTTTTTCGGATCAGTAGTAATTTGAGTTTTCCGGAAAATATTACTCTAGTATTTTCCGAAGGAAATAGGTTGGCGGTTGACGCCGGGGTGACCCTTACTCTCCAGGGGCAGGTTAAGGCTGGCTATTATCAAATCTTCACCGGAAAAGGGACTATTAAAGGACCCTTTCAAAATAATTTTCTCACCCCATCCTGGTACGGGGCTCAAGGAGACGGGCAGACGGACGATACCCTAGCTATTCAAGCAGCGATGCTGGAAAATAAAGAAATTCTTTTCCCCAACGGGACCTTTTTGGTGGAAGCCCAAACCACGGGTTATGGGGATTTAACGGGTGGCATTCTGATCCCCAGTAATGTCACTATCAAAATGTCTCCTTTAACCGTTATTAAAGCCAAACCCACCGCCTCAAAGTTTTATAATATTTTTAATATTTATGAGCAAGAAAACGTCACT
>JANQHU010000351.1 GCA_028282485.1 Bacillota bacterium | reverse complement strand
ACTTAAAGAGATCTTAGCGGGTAATCGGGAATTATTTGAGGGATTATGGATTTATGATAAAATTTCGTGGGAGAGGCATCCGGTAATTCATCTGGATTTTAGCAGTATTACTCATTCTAAAGGACTGCAAAATTTTGAAAAGAATATTAATTATGTTCTAGATACTACGGCGGCCCAGTATGAGGTCAATCTCGTGAATAATGATAGTAAAGAAAAACTAAAGGAATTAGCTGCGAAGCTTGCTGAAAAATACGCTAAAGTAGCCATCTTAATCGACGAATACGATAAACCTATTGTGGATTATATTGAAAATATTCCAAAAGCCCAGGAAAATAAAGAATTTATAGCAGAATTCTACGAAGTGCTAAAATATATTGATGCTTATACCAAATTTGTTTTTATTACTGGAGTTTCTAAGTTTTCCAAGGTTTCAATTTTTTCCAGATTGAATAACTTGGCAGATATCACGACTAATGCTAAGTTCTCTCAAATAGTAGGCTATACCCAGGAAGAATTAGAAAGTTATTTTCCAGAGCATCTAATGAATTTGGCCACGGAAACGGGAAGGCAGACAACAGATGTTTTAAAACAAATCAAAGAGTGGTACAACGGTTATAGTTGGAATGAAGGAAAAGATACTGTTTATAACCCTTTCGGCATTTTAAATCTTTTTTATGCCAACCGTTTTCAAAATTATTGGTTCGGCACAGCGACTCCGACTTTTTTAATCAAGTTAATTAAAGAAAAGAAGGTAGCTGTCGAAAAGTTAGAAGAGTATAAAGCTGGGGAAGAAATCCTAGATTCCTATGATCTGAACAACCTTGATCCCATTGCCCTGTTATTTCAAACGGGCTATTTAACCATTAAAAAAGTGAGAAATCGGCTCTACACTTTTGCTTACCCTAATTTCGAAGTTAAAGAAGCCTTTTTAGTGCATTTAACTGCAGCCTATGCGCAACTCTTTCCCTCCCAGATAAAACCGATTTATTTGGATATGCTTGATTATTTAGCTGAGGAAGATATCGGGAGATTTACCAAAAATTTAAACGCTCTTTTTGCCGGGATTCCTGGCGTTTTACATTTGAAGTATGAAGCTTACTACCAGTCGCTTTTTTATTTACTTTTAGCCTTATTAGGAGCGGAGATTACTTTAGAAGAGTATACCGACAAAGGTCGGATTGATGGTGTTTTGGAGCTAGAGGACCAAGTTTATATTATTGAATTCAAAATTGATCAAGCTAAAGCCGCACTAAGCCAGATTAAAGAAAAGCGTTACTACGAAAAGTATCTCGCTGATCCCCGAAAGCTATTTCTGCTTGGTATCGGCGGGTTTCAAGATAAACAGATTGAAGTGTTAAAGGAAGAATTAGTAAAATAAGAGGCTAAAGGTAATCGGCTGTAAAGGCTTCATCTTTAAACAAAATAAATTCGTCGTAAAAAATGTAGTATTTATACATTTTTTCGTTGTAATTTTTGTAAAAAAAACTTATAATACCATTATGAGGTGATTAAATTGTATCGTACTGCAATCGAACAGCTTCATAAATGGAAGCAGAAGAAAAACAAAAAACCCCTAATTATTCGAGGAGCACGTCAGGTTGGTAAGACTTGGTTGATGAAAAATTTTGGACAGACTGCTTATCAGGAAGTAGTTTATGTCAGTTTTGATCATAATCAGCAGATGAAGGAACTTTTTGGTGCAGATATGAAAATTGAACGGATTATCACAGGCTTGGAGCTTTATGTAGGACGGAAGATTAATCCAATTGATACGCTACTTATTTTTGATGAAATCCAGGAAGTGCCAAAGGCGTTAACTTCTCTCAAATATTTTAATGAAAACGCACCTGAATATCAAATAGTTTGTGCTGGTTCTTTGCTGGGGGTTGCTTTACATCAAGGCACCTCCTTCCCTGTTGGGAAAGTGGAATTTCTTGACTTGTATCCATTATCTTTCGCTGAGTTTATGAGGGCGATGGGTAAAGAGCAATTTGTAGAACTTATTGAAAAAGGTGATTTTGGTCTGGCAACCACTTTCAAACAGGAGTACATTGATTTATTAAAACATTATTATTATGTAGGCGGAATGCCGGAAGTGGTTGTTAATTTTGCCGAAAATTATGATTTTAATGAAGCCCGGGAGATTCAGCAGGGGATCCTCGTAGCTTATGAACAGGATTTCTCCAAACATGCGCCTCAGGAGGTTGTGCCACGTATCCGTATGCTTTGGAATAGTATTTCATCACAACTTACGAAAGAGAACAAAAAGTTTATTTATGGTTTAATAAAGGAAGGTTCACGGGCAAAAGATTACGAAATGGCCATGCTCTGGCTGAATGATTGTGGTCTTGTTCATAAAGTGCAGCGGGTAACAACAGCTAGCCTGCCGTTAAAGGCCTATGAAGACCTGAAGGCCTTTAAATTGTTTATATTAGATGTGGGTTTATTGTCATGTATGGTAAGGCTTAATCAAACGGTGTTGCTTAATGGCAACGAACTTTTTAAAGAGTTTAAAGGGGCGCTAACCGAACAATATGTTTTGCAGCAATTAAAGACGATGCAAGGGTTAGAAACCTATTACTGGACAAATGACCGTGGTAGCGCTGAAATTGATTTTTTAATAGATACAGGTAAAGAAATTATTCCTATTGAGGTAAAGGCCGAAACAAATTTAAAAGCTAAAAGTCTCAAAACCTACTTCGAAAAATTTAAACCGAATATTTCAATTCGTACAGCCATGACAGATTATAAGCAGGAAGAGTGGCTACTTAATTTGCCCCTCTGGGGGATTTTGTCAAAATGGTAAAGCCAGATAAAATATAAAAATTTAACCACCTCCATCTGCAGTCATGATGGCTCGGTACATTTCAGGGCGGCGATCCCGAAAGATGCCCCAGGAAGTGCGGTAGGTAGCGATTTCGTCCAGATCAAATTCGGCTAACAGAATGGTTTCCGAAAAGCGGTCGGCTTCCTGCATGATGGCCCCTTGATGATCAGTTATAAAGGAAGAACCATAAAAGGTAATCTTAGAGTTACCAATGGTCTCCACCCCAATGCGGTTAGAAGCCACTACGGGAAGAATATTGGCCGCAGCATGCCCCTGCATACAGCGTTGCCAGTGGTCTTTGGAGTCAATCTCGGCCTCCGCCGGTTCCGAGCCAATGGCCGTGGGGAATAAAAGTAACTCCGCTCCCATGAGGGTCAAGCAGCGGGCGGTTTCGGGATACCATTGGTCCCAACAAATGCCCAGACCAATCTTTCCGTAACGGGTTGGCCAGACTTTAAAACCAGAATCGCCGGGATTAAAGTAGAATTTTTCTTCGTAACCGGGCCCGTCCGGGATATGAGTCTTCCGGTATACTCCGAGAATTTTTCCGGTAGCATCAATCATGGCTACCGAATTATATCGGGCATTATTCTTGCGTTCGTAAAAGCTAATGGGCAAAACAACGCTAAGTTCTTGAGCGATTTTTTGAAAATGCTGCACTGCTTGGTTTACTTCTAATTCTAAAGCATAATTAAAATAATGCAGCTCTTCTTGCTGGCAGAAGTAGGGGGTCTCAAAAAGTTCTTGAAGGAGAATGATCTTTGCCCCTTTAGCGGCTGCTTGGCGCACCAGTGCTTCGGCCTGGTTAATATTTTCTCTAATATCCCAAGAACAATTCATTTGGGTAGCAGCTACTTTCACCTTACGCATTTTGTAAGCCCCCCTTTAAACTGACCGGAATTTGTTGGGTTAAGCAATGAATATTACCACCGCCACGAGCTAGAGGTAAACCATTGATCGGCACAATTTTTCTGTCGGGAAATACTCGGGCTAAAGTCTTGCTGGCCTGCTGGTCCAGCCCTTCATTTTCGCCACCGAAGGTAGGGAGAATAATCCCGCCATTGACAAAATAGAAGTTTAAGTAACTTAAAGTCAAGGGAATTGCTTCGTAATAAACAGGTTGAGGTTCGGTAATTTTAATTATCTCGAAAGCACGTCCTTTGGCATCCTTGGTGTTTGCTAAAATCTCTAGATGCTCCCTGGTTCGTTGGTAATTGGGGCTGTTTGGATCATTAGAAACTTGCAGGAGAATGACTCCCGGCCGGGCGAAACAGGCCACGTTGTCAATATGGCCATCGGTATCATCACCAACCAGGCCTTGTTTTAACCAAATAATCTTTTGGACATTGAGATATTCTTTAACCAAAGCTTCAATTTCAGCTCTACTTAAGTGGGGATTCCGATTCTGATTTAATAAACATGCTTCGGTAGTGAGGAGGGTTCCTTCCCCGTCCACGTGAATAGAGCCTCCTTCCATGACTAGGGGAGCCTGAAAGCGAGGAATATTAAAATGCTCTAAAACACGAGCAGCAATTTGCTGATCATTAGCGCAGGGGTATTTTTCGCCCCAAGCATTAAAAAGCCAGTCAACTCCGGCTAATTCTCCCTGGTTATTGCGAATTAGCGTTGGGCCATTATCCCGTAGCCAAGAATCGTCATTAATAGCTTCTAAAAATTCAAGGTTATTAGTGCCACAGTAAGCCTGGGCTTCGGCTAATAATTTCGGTTTAACTATCATCATTACCGGTTCAAAAGCAGTAATAGCTCGAACTGCAGCGGCATAAGCGGTACAGATTTCTTCCATCGGACCAGGCCAAGCGGCTTCCACAACCGGCCAAGCCATAATTGTTCTGGCGTGTTCTTCCCATTCTGCTGGCATTTGATAACCTAGCTGTCGGGGAGTCTGGGTTAAATTCATGAAACACCTCATCAATAAACATTTTTTCTTATTAATTATAGCGTAAATTTTCTTTTTTGCAAGAATTCTGCAAGAGTATTTTTTAATTAACTATCGGCAAGCCCAAGATGAAAACGGCCCCTTTAGCTGAATTTTGGGCGGTGATTCGGCCCCGGTGTTTCTCAATGATACTTTTGGTAATTGCTAACCCTAGGCCAAAATGGCCTTTTTTACCTTTAAAAAAACGATTAAAAATATTATTGAGCTCCGTCGTCTCAAACCCGGGGCCATCGTCAGCAATGGTTAGTTCGAGCCAATTTTGCTGGGGGAGGAGGGTAGTGCTAATTAAAATTTGTTGATCGGCATGGCGGAGACAGTTACTAATCAGATTGACGATGGCCCGGGAGAGCTTCTCTTCATCGGCTAAAATGGTTACCGGAGTTGGTGAGATTTGAAAATTAATTTCTTTGTGATTACTTAAAGCCGGTCCGGTCATTCGTTCAATGGATTGGGAGAGAAGCTTGTTGAAATTTAACCGGCGAAAGTGGTAGTTTTCTTCGATAGTTTCCAAACGGGAAAGATAGAGTAAATCTTCTACTAATTGAGTGAGGCGATTTGTTTCCGCCAGAATGGTTTGGACGGCAGTTTCTTGGGGGATTACCGCGTACTTGAGACCTTCCGCATAACTTTGGATGGACATTAGCGGAGTGCGAAGTTCGTGGGAAGCATTTTGAAAAAAGGTCTTTTGGGCTTTGTCATATAAAGCTAGTTTTTCAGCCATGGTATTGATATTAGTGGCTAATTCTAAAATTTCGTCATCAGCATCAATAATAATTTTAGGATCAAAATTTCTTTCGGAGATTTTTTTTATATGTTGGACTAAGGTGGAGAGGGGTTTGGAAATCTTATTGGAGATATAGGAAGAAAAGATGGTACCGATTATAGCGGAGATGCTTAAGATCAATAATAAAATAAGAGTGGTGACCCGTTGCAATTGAGAAATATTTTCTAAACTAGCATAAACAACAATCCATTTTAAGCCTAAGTTAGGATCTTTGGTAAAAGGTAGAATTACGGCAGCATATTTAGTTTTTAAAGCTTCAAAAGTGAATTGATTTGTTTGGGAGGCTTCTCTAATTTGAAAAATTTTTTGGGCAATATTTTTTTTAAAATCCGTCGATTCGGAGAAATATTCTTTATAGGGTAAAATTAAATTAATATTTTGATCAATGAGCAAATATTCGGCATTTAAGATTGATAATGGCAGCCTTAAGGCTCGGTTTAAGATAATATAAGAATAAAAAAGGGTATTTTGATCGGGATTCTTTTGCAGCAGATTCGGTAATTCTTGATAGATGGTTTTGGCGGTTTGGCGGGCAATATTGGATAATTGATTAATAGTTTCGTTTTCTAAATAGAAGCTGATGGTAATATTGAAAGCAATAGTGATCAAAAATAAAAGTAAGGCAAGTAGTAAAAGATTGAAACTAAAAATTTTTTCTTTAATGGTTCTTTTTTTCATGGGAAGTTTCCTTAGCCGTTATTTTAAAGCCAAACCCCCAGACGGTTTCAATTTTGAGAGTGGAACCAGCCTGGGTAATTTTTTTGCGAATTCTTTTAATCATATCATCAGTAGCCCGGGTTTCCACTTCGCTGGCAAAGCCCCAGATTTTATCTAGTAATTCCTCCCGGCTGACGGCTCGCTCTTTATTAGTAATTAAGTAAGATAGGAGATTAAATTCGGTAATGGTCAGATTGAGGTCTTTCTTTTGGAACTCGGCGTGTTTGGTGTTGGGAAAAATGGTGAGATCGCCAATGGTGATTCCCGGGTGGACCTTTGTCGGCTCTTTACCAGCTTTAGTTCTGCGAAAGATGCTTTGGATGCGCGCCATTAACTCCATGGGGCTAAAGGGCTTGGTTAAATAATCATCACTACCTAGGGTAAGGCCGGCAATTTTGTCGGGCTCACTATCTTTCGCCGAAAGAATGATAATCGGAACATCACTGATTTTTCTAATGGCCGCACAGAGAGAATAGCCATCAATTTCGGGCATCATGATATCAATAATTAACATAGCGGCGGGTCTTTGGTGAAAAGCTTCCAGAATAGCCCGGCCGTTGGTAAAGATTTCGACTTCATAACCTTCTTTAAGGAGAAAAGATTTGATAATATTGCAGATGTTAATTTCGTCATCTGCGATATAGATTAAGTCTTTAGTCATTTGATTAATCACCTATTATTTAGTCTGAAGCAAAGCCGCTTGGTTTATACATTTTCAGCTCGAGATCAAAGAGTTAAGATCTTGCCGCAATTCTGCCACAGTTTCGCGGAGAATTAGGAGGGCTGATTGTAGTAAAGTGTAAGAGGAAAGGGCACACCAATTAAATTAAAAATTTAAAGGAGGAGTTTTAAAGATGAAATTTAACAAAAATAAGGTGATTACAGCGATTTTAACAGGAACTATGGCGGTGGCAATGGCACTTCCCACCTTTGGAGCCGGCTCCAAAGGTGGTTCTCCAAAAGAAGGAGTTAAGCCCGGTAAACGGACCAATTTAACAAAAATTGCCGAACAAAAGGGAATGACTCTGGCCGAACTTCAAGCTAAAAGGGAAGCGTGTTTGAAAAATATCGCCGCACAAAAAGGAATCACTGTGGAGGAACTGAAACAAAATCGGCCCCAATGCGGCGATAAAGTAAGAACCGGAAAAAAAGGTTGTCCTAGTGAAGCAAAACTGGCCAAAATTGCCGAACTAAAAGGACTAACTATAGATGAGTTAAAAGAAAAATTTGCTTGTCAAAAGTAAGATGCAAAAAAAATACTTGCCCTTTCCTTTGCCTTAAAGTCACTTAGAACTATGCAACTTTGCATAGTTTATTTTTTTGGAAATCCCTTTTATTCAAGGATGTTTTTCGGTATAATAGAAACAACTTATGATAAAGGGTCCGGAAGAGGAGTTGAAGTGCCATTAAAAAATTACCAATTGGAATTCAAACTTTTAGTGAGTTGATCCAAGAAGGATATATTTATATAGATAAAACCAAACATATTTATGAATTGATCCAAGGAAAATATTATTTCCTTTCCCGACCGCGGCGCTTTGGAAAAAGTCTATTAATTTCTACTCTGAAAGAAATATTTTCAGGTAATCAAGCCTTGTTTCAAGGATTATGGATCTATGATCAAATTAATTGGGAGAAGCATCCCATAATTCACCTTGATTTTAGTATTATCGAAAATTCCAAAGGAAGAGTAGAGTTTGAAAAGAGTTTGAGTTATTATTTAGATAAATCTGCTAAGGATTATGGTTTAGTACTTGATGAGATTGGTAATAAACAAAAGTTGGTAGATTTGGTGGAGAAAATTTATCAAAAATATGGTAAAGTAGTAATTTTAATTGATGAATATGACAAACCGATCATTGACAATATTGAAAATTTTGCCAAAGCTAAGGAAAACAAAGAGATTTTAGCTAGTTTCTATGAAGTGATTAAAGCTGTTGATGCCTATACGAAATTTGTGTTTATCACCGGGGTTTCTAGATTCTCGAAGGTCTCGATTTTTTCCAAGTTAAATAATTTGAAAGATATTACCCTCAGAGAAGAATATACCAGCCTTTGCGGTTACACCCAGGCAGAATTGGAAGCTTATTTTGCAGATTATCTTCAAATCCTCTCCCGAAAAACTAATTGGGAGCGACCGCAATTACTGCAAAAAATAAAAAAATGGTATAATGGTTATAAGTGGGGTGGTCAACTGACTATTTATAACCCTTTTGCGATTTTAAATTTATTTGATAGTAAAGAATTTAAAAATTACTGGTTCCAAACAGCTACCCCGGCTTTTTTAATTAAGTTGATCAGAGAACAAAGGATTGAAGTGAGAGATTTTGAGGGTTATTTAGCAGGGGCGGCTATTTTTGATTCTTTTGATTTGGAAAAACTCCACCCGGCAGCTTTACTCTTTCAAACTGGTTATTTAACCATTAAAAAAGAAGAAGATGAGTTATATGAATTTAGTTATCCTAATTACGAAGTAAGAGAGTCTTTTTTGACCCACTTGTTAGCTGATTTTAGCGGTTTGGCAGCTTTAGAAGTGGCTCCGGTATATAAAAAGATGTTGGCTTTTTTGAAAAGGAGAGATCTGCAAAAATTTGAAACTGCTCTAGTTGCTTTGTTCGCCGGAATCCCGGCCCAATTACACTTGGATCATGAGAGCTATTACCATTCTTTGGCGTATTTAATATTAGCTTTGCTCGGGGCCCAAATAACCTTAGAAGAGCAAACCGACAAAGGTCGGATCGATGCGGTGTTAAAGCTAGAAGAGGTAATTTATATTATTGAGTTTAAACTAGATAAAGCTGAGGCGGCTTTAGACCAAATTAAAAAGAAACGGTATCATGAGAAATATCTGGGAGATGAGGCCCAGTTAATCCTGTTAGGTGTAGGAGGTTTTCGGGAAAAGCAGATTCAGGTGGTAAGTGAAGTTTGGGATCGGAATAAATAAAAAAACTACAGTTTAAACTCTAATCAACTGTAGTTTTTTTCTAACTATATTTTAATGCTTAATCCAGGCTAATGCGAAATTTTAGAGAAGAATCATCATTAATTTTGATATAAGAGATATCGAAATCCAAGTCATCATCATCATCCCTATCAATATAGCGGTGACGGTAATAATCATGATGGTCTAAATCTCTTTCTAAGCGGCGCATTTTTTTTCGCCAATAACGGCGTTCTTGATTTCTTTTAATTATGTATTTGGCAATGCGGCGGGCCCGTAACGAATGTTTAATTGCTCTTTCGTATTTACCCCGATGATAAAGCTTTTTGGCATGGAACTGATGGCGAAGGGCCAGACCTAATCTCCGGGAATAAGCGCCCCGCCGCCCGTAGTATTGAATTTTTCTTAAAATTCTAGAAGTGCGACGTAAAACCCGGCGAGTTTCTCTTCTGGAAACGTAATGTTTTTTCTTTTTTTGATAGTGATGGTTATAGTGTTTTTCTCGATGGCGGTGTTTCTCATAACCACGATCGTGGTCCTTGCCATGGGCCAAGGTGCCAAGGGAAATAGTGATTAGTAACCCGGTACACAAGATAGCGGACATTAATTTTTTCATTTTGCTAGTTCCTCCTCATAAAATTCAGGGTCTTTAACCTCTGTTTTTTTGATTTGTTTTATAGACGGCAGTCCTATGATGATTGTTCCCCAAAGGTACTTTTTTATATCAAGAATTGTCATACTTTTTAAATTCGAGGAAGGAAGTAACAGAAAAATGCAGTATAGTATATACAGAATAATCTGGAAATAACATTTGACGGAGGCTGATTAGTAACAATGAGGCACCAAATAAGAACAGGCTTTAGATCCACCCCAATAAGGCGCTTTGGTTTAGGGCTGATAATTGTAATCATAACTTTTTTTACTACGGTTCAAGGGAAAAACCAGAAACAAGTTGATGTTTCCGTAAATATTACATATAAGTTCATTCAAAAAATAAAGCTCAAATCGCCTTATCAATATGTATCAGAATTAAAATTAACCGAAAAAGGAGATCAGGTTCTTTATGTCTGTCAAAGCCATTTACCTAATCCAAGTAAGATTAGGCCAGAAAAAGGCATTAACAGTAAGACCCAAGCGGTAGTAATGCGGGGTAATCAAGCAATTACCCCACAATTTCGGGAAATTTACACTATGGCCATTTCCCCGGACGGGGAAACGGTAGCTTATATCTATAGTTCGGAAGCCCAAAAAAAGTATGTAGGTTATAACCAAAAGCGATTAGCCTCTTCAGCAGCAGTTTTGCGTGAGGTTGATTTTTCCGTATATCGGCCTCGGCTGTTAATTAGCCCCAATGGGAAAAAAATTGCTTATAAAGTTGTAGCCATAGAACCGGAAATTAAAAATTATATCATGTTAAATGAAAAAAAAATATTGATACCGGGGAACTTAAATGATCCCAAAGCGTATATTGGCGCCATGGTTTTTGATCGGAATTCTAATTTTTTCTGGTGTGTTAATTATCGTAAAAAATGGCAAGGAAATCATAGCGTTGTTTATAATGAAGAATCAAAACCTTTGCTGCAGAAAAAAGGACATATTAATTATCTGGATTTGTATTGGCCTAAAGACCAAAAAGTATATACCCTTCAAAATGGGACTCATTGGTATTTGATGCGCGAAAAACAAGGGATTTCTCCGAAATTAAAGAGTATCAAAAAACAACTTTCTTTTAGTAAAAACGGGAAGAATTATGTTTATGCCGCCAAAAAAAGGAAATGGTTTGTCATGAAAAACAAGCAAAAATATTCGGATCTTTATGATGAAGTCGGGTTTCCGGTCTTGAGTAATAAGGGCAAAAAGGTAGCTTTTGCAGCCCAAAAAAATAATTTTTGGTTTGTTATGTTAAATAATGAGGCGATTTCTCCCTCCTTTAAGGAAGGATACCCTTGTGATTTAATCTTTACTCCTAATGGGAAAAAAGTAATTTATAAATTGAAGATTCAAGATTTTTTAGATCCCACTAACAATCAAGAGGTGCTGATGTCCAACGGTAAAAAGATTTCTCCAAAGTGTCATTTGTTAGATTTTAAAATTACTAAAGAGGGGCGGATTATTTTTGCTGGTTATCAACGAGCTGAGAAACTGGTTATCCATGCAGAAATTAATTCACAAGATTTATAAAAAATTATATTTCGGAAAGATTAGTTTTATCAATCCAACCACTTTTACCATCAGGCCGTTTGACTAACCACCAACGGTCTTTTTTACTGGTGATTTGGAGCTTGGAGCCTTCTGGGGAGCTAAAATAAACAGTCGCCTGGGTAGATGGTTCGAAGCGAACCAAGCCTCGGGGTTTAATGATAATTGCCTGTTTGGTTTGCCGCGCGCCCCAGGTAATTATCGTTAAGGAAAGACTAATTAGGAGCAGACAGCTTCCGACAATCAAAGTAGTGACCAGGCTTTGCGTTGGTTTTGCCGGAGAGATATCTTGAGAAAGTAGAGAGCGAGATTTTAACAAGATGAAGAAAACCATAAGCAGGATAAACAACAGGGAACTAATGATAGTTAGGCTTTCCAAGGAAGCTAGACCACTAAGCTGTTCTATTAAACGATAAGTCCAGGGAACTTTAAGTTTTTCATCTGAGACAGGCCGCAGATAAGACAAGTTCATCTTTAAATCAGGATCATGAGGCATGAGTAGTTTCGCTTTTTCGTAGTACAAAATAGCCTGGCCCTTTTGACCTAATTTGAAGAAACAATTCCCGATGTTAAAGTACAGATGTCCGCTTGCGTAGTTAGCACTTAACAGTTTTTGGTATTCGGCCAAAGCAGCTTCAAAATCGCCTTGTTGGTAAAATTCATTCCCCTGATAAAATATTTTTGTGGGATCAAAATTTTCCCCAGTAGCGCTACTTAGAGAGCTTAAGACAAATAATAAGGCAATGATCAGCCAAGTAGTTATTAAATTGAAAAGCGAGGGTTTAGCAATTCCCGACATGCATCAATTCCTCCTGTATATTGGGCAATATGTTTTTTTAGTAAATTATTTTTTGGAAGTCAAAATTTTTTCTGCTAATTGAAAAAGTTCGGTGGCCGTAGTCGCGGTAACTTGGCTACCGGTAAAACTATAATAGTCGTAGCGCTCAAAGAATTGTTTGATGAGAGTTAATAATTCTTTGTCTAGTTGTTCTTTTTCTAATTTTGTAATGACACTTCCGGTAATTCCGGCGGCCTTTAATTTGTATTTTTCTCCTAGAAATTCTTTGACGATTCGTTGCAGTTCTTCGGGTATTTGAGCATAATGCTCCTCTTTTAAGAGCTTTTTGACGCTACTTAGTTTTCTTTGAGCATTTTGATTAGCCCGGGTAGTTCGCGACCAGGAAGTATCCGAAGTCATTAGTTTTTGATAATGTTGATAAACTAATAGGCCTAGTAAAATTAGAAGAGGGATTAGATTAATTAACCAAAACCAGAATTGGTGGTAAATATAGTCGGATTTTAATTTTAGATTACCGGGCGTTTCTTTAATAAAGAGAATGTCTTTTCCTAAAACATCAACTGTAGCCTGATTTTCATTGTTTTGGCTAGTGCCTTGTTTTGGAAAGTGGGGATCTGGTTTAATTGAAATTTTGATATTATTTGATTTTAAAATTTGATAGGTCTGGGTATTGGTATCAAAGTACGAAAAGTAATAAGGTCCAATTTTAGTAATTTTTGGATCTAAAGGGATGACGACTTGCTCAAAGACTACCTTATTATCCCCAGCTATTTGTTTGCGTTCCGCCGGATATACTTTTAAATTGCCAGTATTTTTTAAAGAAGGAGCATTAATACTATCAAAGTTTCCTTTGCCGGAGACTACTATTTTGATACTAAGGGGATCACCTTGGAGAATTGGTTTTTGGGAAGAAGCACTAGTATCCAGTTGAAATTGACCAACTCCACCGGAAAAGTTTTGGGGTTTTCCTGCTTTAGGTAAAGGCAAAACGGTGACTGTGACGGGGTTACTTTTTAAAGTAACTCTTTTCTTTTCGTAACTAGGCCAAAATTCATCCAGGAGAGTTCCAGTGCGGCCGCCGAGGAGCAGATTACAGCTTAATTCAAAAGGGCCCAGGGCAAATTCACCGTCTTTATAAGTGGAAACTAG
>JANQHU010000323.1 GCA_028282485.1 Bacillota bacterium | reverse complement strand
TTGTTTGGAGCAGACTATTGTTGATAAGATAATTGTTTTGATAACTAAGACTATAATTTTTACCAAGATACTCTCCGCTGGCTTGCCATCTCTGCGCATCAGCCGCAGTATCTTCATAGGAAAAGCGGAGGCGTTTCTGATTTCGAAAAGTAGCCTCGACTGCGCCTTGCTTCCCGTTGTACCATATTCCCTGAGTTCTATCTTGGCGTCGGTAAGTAGCGATCTCACTTTTTAATTGCCAGACCTCCCCTGTGTATTCAGTGAGATTCTGGAGGTTAAATGCTTCGTGAGCATTAATATTACCGGGGGACTTCAACCCCGTTTCCTGATGCAAAAAAGTAGTTCTATTAGTCCATTCTTTATTTTGATACTGACTTTTACTTTTAATTACCCTAGCTTCTTTCCCTTGATAATCTCCTAAAATTAAAGCATGTACTAAAAAATTGCTTTTTAAAAAAAGATCCGATTCATTAATTACTTGAAGACTAATTTTATCAATTTTCTCTAAAAACCTCGAGGGGATATTATCCAAAAGTAACCGATATTGATGCCAGTTATTATCGTAAAGCAAATTTGATAACTGCAGGCGATATTCTTCCTCACCCCGTCCCAAAATTATCTGGAGTTTTTCTGGTGGTTCATTTGAGGGCATTTTTAAATAAACTTCCAGAGTATGATAAGAAGAGGCATCGATGGCCAGCCGCGGGTAATAGGTAGCCATCCCATAGCCCCGGGGTTGCAGGGAATACTCCCATTGTAAAACATCCGTATCTGATGCACTCTGATGGAGAGGGTTTATTGAGGTTGTAGTCGATAAACTTAAGAGAGAATTATCACTGGTTGTAATATTATTCCATCGATTAAGGGCCATACTGCGGCTTAAAAATTTAATTTGACTGAAAACTAATTTTCCCTCTAACAAATTAGGGGTTTTATTCCGGACTAAAATTCGCAGACTCTGAATTAGTTTTAAATCGGGAAAGCCCACGGCTGATAAGGCCTTTTCAGCTAATTCTATTTTTACCAACCGCCAGCCATAACCCTCACTTGCAAAAACTTGTTGATAATAATTATTTTCCGAGGTGATTATTTGGACCTCCAGCTCTAGCTTCTTCCCTGCTTCAAACATCCAGAAATGCAACTCGGCTAAATTAGTTAAATCTAAATTATTGGCAAAATGATGGGTGATACTCACCTGCTCATCACCCTGATCCAAATGAAACTGTAAAGCCAGGGACTTCTTTCCATCCTTTGTATATTTCAAGTCCTCTTGAGGCGTAATCGAGGTTAGTTGTAAAGAACTATTATAAGTGCTAGCAATTAGCCAATTAGCAGGATGGGTGGCATTACTAAAGGCTTCAAAGGCGATAACATTGCCCTGCATATTATCTATATAATCCCAGTTAGAGCTACTCCCTTTTACTGCCTGGCTCTGCCCCACTTCTAGCTCCCACTGCCACTTTTCAGTTTGCCAGGCAGTATATAGCCCTTGATAATTATAAAAAGGAGTTTCCAAATGATGACCTAACAAAAAAGGGGCTTCACTCTCGGGAGAATGATGCGGTGTAAAAAAGAATAAACCAGTCTTCGCAAACTTATTCCACCGAGATTCTTCTTGAATTGCTAAAAAACTAGTTTCGCTTTTCAAGGAAAGAGTAGCGACATAATCAACTTTTAAAGCAAGGGCTGTTTCCGGGAAAAATAATAAATCAATTCGACCACTGGAATAGTCAATCTGATAATGAATCCCTTCCAGCAGAACTTCGTTATCTTTTTTAATAATAACGCTACCCGTTACTACCGGAGTTTTATTTAAATAAAAATAATTTAGATTATCTCGCAGCGTATATTCTTCCGTATAACTAACCCCAGTAGGATTAGCATAAGCTATTTTTAAAGAATGCTTATCATTGGTTAGGTAACCAGTTAAGCCATTGTAATTCCCTTGCCAAGGGGTTAATGAGGTGGAAAAAGAACGTAAATTACCCTCCCCAAAAGTAAGACCCGCTTTTGGCCCGGCAATTTCTAAAAACAACTGGCCCTTAGCATAAGGGAGATCCGTCAAATGGCCCTTTAATCCATAACCAGGCCCTAATTCACCCTGAAGATCCAGAAATAGATATTGGTTTAAAAGGAGATTTTCCTTAGGGTCGCCAGTGGTTATCTCATTATGATAGTCGAGGGAAAAACCCTTTTCTCCGGTAAGCTTGAGATAGGGCTCACTAAAAACGTGATTAAACTGCCCCATCTCACCTAAAGAGACTACGGCTATGATTAAAATTATACTTAGCTTTATCTTAGCAGAGGTACTCTTTTTCATACTTACTATATCGGCAAAAATACCCCAACCAATGAGTCAGCCTCACTATTTCCCCCGGGCCTAAGTTGAAATTTTTATTTCAGATTATCTAAATACTGTACTGCTCCTAATGCTGCGATTTGTCCTTGCCCAATAGCGCGATTTATTTGCCAGGGCCTCCCGGTACAATCACCGGCGGCGAAGACTCCGGCTAAACTGGTCTCTTGATCTTGATTAACAGCAATTACCCCATCAACAATTTCTAATCCATCTAAAAGACTGTCTAAAGGCCGATTAGCTCTTTCAATAAAGATTCCTTCAATATCAAGTTCACTTTTAGTAGTTTTTAACCCGGTTACTTGCTCCGTTCCCAAAATCTCCACCGGTTTTTCCCGGGCAATCAAGAGTTTTTCCGACGCTTCCTTGGTCAAAAACGAATCTGATACTTTGAATTGGGGGAGAAAGTATACTTTTTCACAAATTTCGGCTAAAAAAGCAGCTTCCTTCTCCGACTCGGGAATGTAACCAATCATCGCTACTCTTTTATTCCGAAAAAACATACCATCACAGGTAGCACAGTAACTAACTCCTTTGCCTACTAAAGCCGTCTCGCCTTTTATTTCACCAGCTAAGGAAACACCTACCGCTAAAATCAACGTTCTTGCCTGCAAATGCTGCTGCAGCCCCCACAGGGTATAACTACCATCTTCATTTTGATTAATAGTTTGTACCTCATCTTTAAGAAAAGCCACCTTCAATTTAGCCGCATGGTCATACAATTTACCAGCTAACTCCTTGCCGGAAATATCAGGTATTCCTAAATAATTATCAATCTTGTGAGCTTGTAATAACTTATGACTAGTTTCTTCTTTACCAATGATCGCTACTTTTTTATTACGTTGTCGCCCGTTAACTGCTGCCGCTAAGCCAGCCGGCCCGCCCCCTATTATTGCAATATCATACACCTTAATCAAACCCCTTTCCTTTGCTCAGTTTTAAACTAGATTAATAATCCATCAAAAATAAAAAGGAGAAAGCACTTTGATGCAGAATTTTTATGCCATATTTAGATTTAAATATAATTATGGTTTAAATAAAGGTGGTCACAAAAATGCATGTATCCAAACCACTCTACTCCACAACTAAAATATTAAGGAAATTTAACAATTTCACTTATGGTGATCAAACTATTTTATTTAGTCGTTTTTGTTTAATCCTGCTTAATTATCTCATGATTTTCTACCGCTTTCAATCCTTTGAAGCTAAATATTCAATAATTTTAACTTATACTCCAATAGCAATCATTTGTTACGGGGCCATTTGTATTTGGGGCTCCTATATCAAAAATTTTCGAATTACTAATCTTATTTTAACTTTTATTGATATTTTTCTAGTCTCTTGTGGTTTTTATTATTTTGCCGATAATTTTTTTCGCGGTGCTTCCTTAATTTATTTTGTAGGCATTATTCTGGATGTCTTCTACGGTGGTTATTTTTCCAGTCTCGGGTTATCAATCTTGGCAACCATTGGCTTTACTCTGGCTACCTTACCAGAAATGCATCTAAAAACTACTTCTGGTTTTTACTATTGGATCATTAGTTTTAATTTACTGAGTTTTTTTATTTTAATTTTTGGTTTTAAAGTGAAGAATACCATTCATATTGTTGAAAAGGAAAAAGAGGCTTCTAAAAAGCAATTTTATCGTTTACAAACTATTTCTCGCATTGCTAAAGAAATTGCCGGAGAATTAGAAAAAGATAAACTCATCTTTTTGATCCTGCAAAAAGCCGTGGAACTCACTAAATCCCAAGTCGGGGGCTTAATTTTAAAAGATGAAGATGATCTCTACCGCATTAAAGCTGTTAAAGGGCTTTCCAAAGGATATCTTAATCGAGAGTTAAATATCTCTAACAAACTCTTTAGCAAAGTATTGCTGGAAAAAAAGACGATTATTAATAATAAGTCAACTCGGAGTCTTTCTACCCCTGCTTCTAATAACGAAGTGGTTAGCAACACTGAGATCGAAAACTATAAATACTCCATTGTCACGCCCATCTGGTCCAAGGATGAAATTATCGGACTCTTATTTCTCCTTTCTAATAATAATTACCAACCCTTTACCAGAGATGACCAATTTATCTTAGAGACCTTAAGTGAACATGCTTCCATTGCTGTAGTAAATGCCAAAATGTTTAATATGATTACTACATTAAGTCTGAATGATTATTTAACAGGGCTGGGCAATCAGCGCTTCTTTTATCAGCAACTAGAACACTGTTTGGCCATTGCCAGTCGTTATCAACAATCCTGTAGTTTGATGATTGTAGATTCCGATTCCTTAAAATTAATTAATGATCAGCATGGTAATTCCGGGGGATTTAAGCACATCAAACACCTGGCCGAAATATTAAAAAGTACTGTTCGCAGTTCCGATTGGATTGCTCGTTATGATCGGGATATGTTTATGCTGATTCTACCCCAAACCGATTTATCAGAATCAATTAATCTGGGTCGGCGCATCCAAACTAAAATAAGTCAAATTCCCCTGGCAATTGAAAAGGAAGAGATTTATACCACGGCCAGTATTGGCATTTCCGCCTATCCCGAAGAAGCCTTAAATGTCAACTCTTTGATTACCATGGCAGAACGGGCTTTATACTTTGCTAAACAACAAGGTAAAAATCAGTTAGCCACTGCTAGCAATAAAATAATCAATTAAATTTCATAAAATAGGGAGGTTCATCTTAGTTAAATGAATGCTTATTTTCTTGGTAGTAATTCCTTTAGAGTACTTTTTAAAATTTTTACCCGTTATCAAGTCATTGGAGCCAAAAATATTCCGCAAAACGGTGCGGCAATCTTGGTCTCAAATCATATTAGTAATTGGGACCCGCCTTTAGTAGGTTCTGCTTCAAAACGGCAAGTGCACTTCATTGCCAAAGCAGAACTTTTTCAAAACTTTTTATTAGGTTTTCTATTAAAGTTATGTGGAGTGATTCGCTTAAAACGCGGCCGGAGTGACCGAGAAGCTATTAGTAAAGCCTTAGAAGTTCTTAAACAGGGAAGACTATTTGGGATTTTTATTGAGGGTAGACGTAATAAAGTAAATGTGAATCAAATGCAACCACCCCAGCATGGGGCAGCCATGATTGCTTTAAAAAGCAAGGCACCCGTAATTCCCATCATCTTAATTAATTCTCACCAAATTTTTAAAGGTTATCCTCGGTTGCAGATTATTATTGGGAAACCCGTTGCATTAAAGATTGATCAAGAATTAGATAAAAAAAAGCTTTATCAAAGTATTAGTGAACAGATAGTTGCTGCTATTGAAGCTTTACGTCCAAAAGCCGAGTAAATCAAAACTCGGCTTTTGGCGAAAAATATTATATATTTTTTCTAAGCTAGTCCTAAAATTCCGGTTCGATTAAACCATAGTTGCCATCCCGACGGCGATAGACGACATTCACTTCCTCCGTATCACTATTGGAGAAGACATAAAAATCGTGTCCTAACAGATCCATTTGCATCACAGCTTCCTCAGTGGACATGGGTTTGATAGCAAAACGTTTGGTTCGCATAATTTTAGGTTGAGTAGTTTCTTCGGGATAATTAGCTAATGACGGGTTTAACTGGTTAACATCAATCACCACTTGATTTTCTTCTCGCAACTTACGGTTGATTTTAGTTTTAAATTTATGTATTTGTCTTTCAATTTTATCAATTGCGCCATCAACCGAAGCATACATGTCCTCGCTTTTTTCTTCACCTCTTAACAAAATCCCGTTTATTTGAACGGTTATATCAACAATATGTTTCCCGCGTTCGGTACTCATGGTGACTTTGGTATCAATAGGACTCTTCGCAAAAAACTTATTTACTTTAGCAGCCTTTTTCTGTGCATACTCTCGGAGACTCGGGGTAACTTCAATGTTTTTTCCGTTTACAATAATATCCATGGAAACAACTCCTTTCTATTTTTCTTACATAAGTAGTTTCCCTATTGTTTATATTACCTGTACTATAGTAAATATCCTGCTGGTTTTTATATAAAAATTTTCATAATGATCAAAAGAGAATTCACCAATTGTAAACAAATGAATTCTCTTTTTTGAGCAATATTTATTTGGTTTTATTTTTACTTTTAAAAGTCCCACAGTAGGCTTCTATGGACCCGGAAACATCATATTGATTTTCACATAAATCGCCAAATTCAGTATAAAATTCTGAATTATAATCATTCATCACTTTGATTCCCGCCGCTCGACAAATTGACTGCTGGTTATCATTATACTGACAGTTGGATACATTGCATTGTACTTGCTCCATCTTCAATTCACCTCACTCTTTCATATTAACCATTAAATTTATTTTTCTCCGATATCTATTAGATATCTTTAATATTTATAATGCTTAATCTGGGAGAGGTTTATGCATATCCAATTTTTTTTAGATCAACTTTAACTTTTTAATATAAGATAATTACTGCTAAAAAAACTAACGGCATACTTCCGGTATTATAAACGGCGTGACTTTGGCCATTACCTGTAACCATGGCGTCGCCAGCTTTAATTGGTTTTCTTTGACCATGATCATCAACTTCCCCATTGCCACTAATAAAATAGTAGATCTCCTCTTCTTCATTATGGGGATGTAAGCCAATCGACCCTTGGGGTGGTACGGTAACTTCGGCAACTAACCGTGTTTTATCCTGGAGATCACCGGATTGAAATAAATTTTTAATACTTATTTCTCCTTCTCCTCCACGCATATTTTGCCGGACATCAGTAATCATTTCTTCAGCAGTACGTAGCATTAGATAAATATCCTTTCTGTAAATATATTTTAATCTATATGTTTAATTTTTAAAGCTTCTGATTCATTACTAATTGGTGTGATTTTTGCAACAATAGTTTTGATTCTTCCCACATATTTAACTTTAAGGCGGCTTCATAATTATAAAATTGCCGCTGACGTCCCTCGGTATTATCGGTTACTTTTTCAATAAACCGCATTAAATAAAGCTGAGTATTAATATTAATACCAGTTCCATTTCGTTCCCAAAAATGATTAAAACTAGCCAGTGGTAGAATAATCTCGCCTCTGATCCCCGCTTCTTCTAATACCTCTCGCAGAGCAGCTGCTTCTTTAGTTTCATTTAATTCCACATGACCTGCCGGAAAAATCCAACGACTTTTATTAGAATTACTAGTAACTAATAAATATTCAGGCTGTTTGTCATTCATGCGGAAAACTATTCCGCCAGCTCTTTCTTCTTTTTTTTTCATAGCTATTAATCACCACTTAAAACATGATTTTTTGACGCCTTGCCCAAATATTAATTAAGATCCCTACTGCCACTAGATTAGCAATCATCGCACTACCACCGGAACTAATGAAGGGTAAGGGGATGCCAGTAATCGGCATTAAACCGATGTTCATGCCGATATTTTCCAATACGTGAAATAAAATCATGGCAATAATACCCGAGGCCGTAATATAACCGATTTTATCTTTAGCTTGAGCTGCTATTTTAATGCCGCGCCAGATCAAAGTAAAGAATAAAAAGAGAACCCCAAGTCCTCCTATAAAACCCAACTCCTCACAAAGAATCGCAAAGATAAAATCAGTATGATTTTCCGGTAAATAACCCAAACGACCTTGGGCCCCCTGAAAGAGACCTTTTCCAAAAAACTGCCCCGAGCCCACCGCAATCAGTGCTTGGCGTAAATTCCAACTACTACCACGAGGATCTTTTTCCGGGTCAATAAAACTGGTAAGGCGATCAATCTGGTATTCTTTAATGGGTAGCGGGGTATTGAAAAAATGATGGGATAAAAACATAATTGTTATTAAGAAAACTACGGATAAGATGATTAATCCCAATTTCCAACCTGGTGCCCCGGCCACATACATCATGATAAAAGTTAAAAAAACAAAAACAAGGGCCGTTCCCAAATCAGGTTGCATCAAGATCAGCAATAAAGGAACTCCCACATAAAAAAAAGGGCCAATAAAATCGATATACCGCTCCAAACTCTCTTTTTCTGATAAATATTTCGCAAAAGTAATTATGGTCAGAATTTTAGCAAATTCCGAGGGTTGAAATCCAAACAGCCAGCTTTTAGCCCCGTGACGTTCAACCCCCAAAACTAACACCATAATTAACATTATAATATTGGCTAGATATAATATTTGGGCCATCCGATCCGAAGGACGATAGTCGGTAATCAGAAAAAAGATAATTAAAACAACACCAATAATTACTGCTAACCCTTGCTTTTTCACAAAGGAATAGGGATCACCGTCAATCAAACGCATATTAGCATGAGTAGCACTATAAACCATAGTTAGACCTATACTCACTAGTAAAAACACCACCACTACTAGTGTAAAATCGATATTTTTTAGTAAGCGTCGGTCAATCATTTGTTTGCGCGGCCTCCTATAGCTTTGCGTTAAACACTTCGTTTAAACCCTTTGACCGGAATATTGGCAATTAAGGCTGCAGTTAAGTCTTTGGAATCAAAGGTAACATCCATTTCTTCTTTATCGATATCCATGTATTTAGAAATAACCTGGATTAAATCTTCTTTTAAGGCTTGCATTAAACCAGGAGTTAAATCAGCCCGGTCATGAACTAAAACTAATCTTAAGCGTTCTACCGCCACATCTTTACTATTATTTGAAGTATCTTTTGAAAATAACTTTTTAATGGAATTAAAAAGATCCAATTATTCACACCTCCCAGTGTATCTTATTTTAGTAAAACCTATTTTTTGATCAGCCGTTTAATTCTTTCAAAGAAACCGAGCTCGTAGTTCAGGGACATAAAAGGAATATTCTCACCTTCGATTCGTCCGATAATATTGCGATAAGCTTTTCCGGCCCGTGAATTGGGATTCATAACTAAGGGTTCGCCCCGGTTAGTCGATATAATAATACTTTCATCATCAGGAATTATTCCTAATAAATCAATAGCTAAAATATCGTTTACATCTTCAACGGCCATCATTTCACCCTTATTAATCATCGCTGGCCTAATGCGGTTAACTATCAGTTGGGGATCAATTCTCTTTTCTCGTGCCTGTAATAACCCAATAATGCGATCCGCATCTCTCACTGCTGAGAGATCGGGGGTAGTCACGACAAAAGCGGCATCGGCCCCGGCCACAGCGTTTTTGAAGCCATGCTCAATACCAGCCGGGCAATCAATCAATATATAATCAAATTCTTGACGTAATTCGTTACAGATCTCCACCATGTTTTCCGGTTTAACCGCATCTTTTTCTTTGGTTTGAGCTGCGGGAATTAAATATAAAGACTCAAAACGCTTATCTTTAATTAAAGCTTGTCTGGTCTTGCATTTCTTTTCTGCTAAATCGACTAAATCAAAAACAATTCGGTTTTCCAAACCCATAACTACGTCTAAATTTCTCAGTCCAATATCAGCATCAATCAGCACTACTCTACGGCCCCGCAAAGCCAGTCCTGTTCCAATATTAGCGCATGTAGTAGTCTTTCCCACTCCTCCTTTACCTGAAGTAATTACAATTACATTTCCTGCCATTAAAAAACCCCCTAAATACAAGTCTTAATCTTGCTTTTTGCTTTTTTCATTGATATGATGATTATAAATATTTTTCGACAATGATTAGATTATTCTTAATTTTGGCAACTTCCGGACCTTCACTAGTGGATCGCCTGGTCTTTCCTTTTTCCGGAGCCCGGCTAATAATATTGGCGATCCTTATTTGTAATGGTTCTAGAAGAAAAGCAACTATCTTCGCTTCCGTATTACCACTTGCTCCAGCGTGAATAGTTCCTCTTACTTTTCCTAAGACAATGATATCACCATTGGCAACAACTTCTGCTCCCGGGTTTACATCTCCCATAATTAACAGATTACCATCAAATTCAATCCTCTGCCCGGAACGTATGGTTTTTTTGAGCATTGCGGTTTTAATATCTAACTCCGTATCCAGTTTCACAAAGTCATCTTTTGGCGGAGTATAAAAGCGCTTATTAACCGTTTTAGTTGATTGGTTCGCTTGGTTCGTCTCGATATTAGGCGTATATTGTAAACCAGCACCTTCTAAGAGTGCTAATAAGGAGTCCCACTCTTCTGTTGTGGTTTTCCTTTTGCCTAATTTAAGCTGAACTCGAGCTCCTTTAAAAAAATCATTAGATTTAGCCAGATGTTCTTCTAATTCAACAAGATATTCCTTAAACGCCCCGGTTTCAGGTATTATCAAAACTAAGCCGGATTTATAACCCTTGATAACGATATGTTCCCGTTCCGTATTGGGTTTATTAATTAATTTTAAAAAATATTCTTTTACCATTTAACTCCAACTCACCTTGCGTTATAAATAATAGATTAGGCAATAAACTCTCTTTACTAAAATAAAACGTTTTATTAATTAAAATTGCATTGCTTTTATTCGCTAACTGTTAACTAAAATCCTCTTTCTTTCGAAATAAAATTATCCTTAAAATATCTCAATATACGATTCACTTTTAGCCGGGCTTTTAGTGGGAGTTGGCTGTGGTGTCCTTTTTTTCTTTTTTGGCGTTTTCAATTTAATTTTTGGTGGAGATGCTGCTGCTTTATTCTTTTTGGTTACTTTTTTGAAAGGAGCAGGATTAGGCAATGCTTTTTTAGTTATAGTTTTTTTATTAACCTTCGGTGAAGCCTGGGGTGGGGATGGCGTCGGTTTATTTAAACCAAAATACTCATCTAAAATCTTACGTGCCACGGGAGCAGCTCCGGAGCTACCCGATCCGGCTTGTTCAATTAAAACTACCACTACAATTTCCGGTTTATGGGCCGGAGCATAACAAGCAAAGATGCCCGTAGGATCATAGCCGGGACGTTGGGCAGTTCCGGTTTTGCCAGCCACTGGATACTTTTCTTTGGGAAAAGTATAAAAAGAGCCTCTCGCTGTTCCTTCACTGACAACTTTGGTTAACCCTTCCCGAACCGCCTTTAAATAAGGCTGGGAAATCTTTACCCGTTCTTTCAATCGGGAATTAATAACTTTTAGAGTCTCACCATTAGGCATAGTAATCTTTTTAATTACTTGAGGCTTATAGAGCTTGCCGCCATTTGCAATGGCTGCATAAAACTGGGCAATTTGAATTGGTGTGGCCGTTAAGTACCCCTGGCCGATGGCAAAAATAGGGGTCTCCAAAGGATACCAAACTCGTTCCCGGTGGTACTTTTTTTTCCAGGCGGTAGTAGGGACAAAACCTTTGCTTTCTTTCGGATAAATATTAAGCCCGGTGGGCTTACCAAACCCAAAAAGTTTAGCATATTTAGCGATATTATCAGGGCCCACTTTTCGTGATAATTCAGCCATCACCATATTACAGGAATTCATCAGACCATCAATTATGGTTTGTTTGCCATGACTTCGAGGACCAGGGGTCTTTCGGGTGGCTACCCAACATTTAAAGCGAGACTTCCAAACGGAATCATAACCACTACAAAAAAATTCATCATCAGGCCGCACTTTATTTTCCATTAAAGCGGTAATCACGGTTATCGGTTTAAAAGTAGATCCCGGTGCCAGTACTGAAGAGATGGCTCGATTTATACTTGGTTTTAAAACTGAATCATTTAGTTGTTTATGTATCTCTTTAGAAATAGGTCTCGTATAAATATTGGGATCGAATCCCGGTTTACTGACCATGGCTAAAATGTTTCCGTTACGAGGATCTAAGGCAACTACTGCTCCGGCCCGTGCTTTCTTGTAATCAGTTTTTTCTTGTAAATGTAAAAACTGGTCTTCCAAAGCTTTTTCGGCAACTTCTTGTAATTTATGATCCAGTGTTAAGTAGAGATTATTACCGGGAGTTGGTTGATTAAAATCTAATTGTTGTAAAATCCTACCTTGACTATCAACTTCATAGATTCGCCCTCCGTCTTGGCCTTTTATATATTCTTCATAAGTTTTTTCTAATCCGGATTTTCCAATAAAATCTCCTAAACGATAGCCTTGATCCCGCATTTTTTCCAGCTCCCGGCTATTAATTTCCCGAATATAACCGAGTAAGTGGCTGGCAAACTCCCCGTAAGGATAATTACGCACTAATACTTTATCAACTTCAACGCCGGGAAGATCTAGTTTGGCTTCAAAAACTTTCATCATGGTTTCGGCGTCGATATCTTTAGCAATGGGAAAATACTGATACTTATTATGATTGCGGGGATCAATTTCCAAACGTGCTTGCAGCTCGACAAAAGGGATTTTGATAATTTTACTTAAGGCTTCTAAAACCTCAGGCCTTTCTTTAATATCATCGGGAACAACGGAAATATTATAGGAAATTCTACTGTTTACGAGAGTCTCGCCAGTTCGATCGTAAATAATGCCCCGGGGAGCCAAAATTTTTTGTACCCGAGTTTGGTTGTTTAAGGCAGCAGCCACGTAAATGGTTCCTTTGATAATTTGCAAATACCATAAGCGAATCCCTAACAGTAAAAAAATGACGATTACAATGTTAATTAAAAAACGTATTTTAGTTTCTTGGTCTCGATTTTTGAAATCAATTTCCATCAATTTTTATACTCCCCATTCAGATTCATTTTTTTTTCTGAATTTAAGAGAAAATAATAAAAAAATGGTGTTACTAGAAGATTAAAGATAGCTGTCGGTATAATTATATTGAGAAATGCTTGAGTAAAATTATAATTGGCTCCAAAAGAACTATATAAAAATAAATTAAACCCATCAAAAAAAACAGTGGCGATGAAGACTACAGCGATTACTATCAAATAATTGTCCTTAAAAAACTTCTTTTGAATTGTCCCGACACTAAATCCCAAAAGCATTTTTGATAAAGCTTGAATTCCAATGATATTACCATCTTTTAAATCTAAAAGTAATCCGGCACAAAGGCCAATAATTAAACCTTCGTCAGAACCCCGTAATAAGGCTAAACAAACAACGATCACTAATACTAAATCAGGGGTTACTAAAAGACCTGGCATGTATAATGATGATAATATGGTACTCTGGATAATAATACTAATGAGCACCAGAAGACTAAGTTTGACAATAATCATCTATTACTCCTTTGGTGGTTCCTCTAATCTGGTAATAGGGTCTTGCTTCATTCTGACGATATAAACATGTTGTAACTTGGTTAGATTAGCAATAGGTTTGATTAAAGCTTGATTGATCACTTTTTCGGATCGCTTATTTAATTTGACAACTCTTCCAATAGGTAAGCCGCGGGGAAATATATCACTATTTTCGGCAGTAGTCACTAAATCATTTTTTTTCAAATCGGTAAAATGACTATCACCAGCTGGTTGGACCAGGCAAAAACGATTTTGTTTTCCCTTGCCACTGATCAGTACTAGGGCTTTTGTTCGGGCAATGATCCCTCCAATAATATTCCCTTGGCGGGGATCGGTAATTAAAATTACTTCCGCAGAGTAATCCCTTACTTCATTAATTCTGCCAATTACTCCCTCGGGGACAATAACTGCCATATTTTTCTTAATGTTTAAATTTCGGCCGCGATTGATGGTCAGGGTGGCACTCCAATTGGTAGGATTAATTGCGATAACTTCCGCAACAATCAAATCATGGGTCTGGGTATTTTTAAACTCTAAGGCCTTGCGTAACCGTTTGTTTTCTGATTTTAACGCATCAAACTGTAATTGTTTAGTCAGTAAATAATTATTAATCTTCTTTAATTTTTTATTCTCGCCCTGAGTGTGATGAAATTCAAGGATATTCTTAATATTTTTTTGAAAAAAACCAATCATTAGGGAAAGCCCGTTTTCTAAAGGATCAACTGCTGAATGCAAGAAATACTCGATGCTGCCTTCGTTACTCTTATGGTCTGCAGTTACAAACATAATCCAGAATAATAATAAGATAATTACTCCCAATATTAATAATTTTTTATTATTAAACAAATGGTGCGTCAAAATAGTTTCTCCTCAAGTCTTATTAGAACCCTAAATTAATCTTATTCAATAAATAATTGACAAAGCACTTTTTTTAAGCCATTTTTTTAGTGGATAACAGAATTCTTTTTTTATCTTGATAATTTCTTTCTAAGGAGATTCCGGTACCACGAGCCACTGATGTTAATGGATCTTCCGCTATTTGCACAGGCATTCCGGTTTCTTCTGCTAATAAATGATCAATCCCCCCCAAGAGGGCTCCACCACCGGACATGACAATACCTCGGTCCAAAATATCTGCCGCTAATTCCGGAGGAGTTCGTTCTAAGGTCATTTTGACGGCTTCGACAATTCCCGAGACCGGTTCGGCTAATGCTTCTTGAATCTCTCTACCAGTAATGGTTACTGTTTTGGGTAACCCGGTTACCAGATCTCTCCCCCGGACATCCATTTGTTCTTCTTTAGCATCCGGAAAAGCAGAACCAATCGACTTTTTAATATCTTCAGCCGTTCGTTCTCCGATCATTAAATTATAATGTCTTTTAATATAATGAGCAATTCCGTCATTCATCTCATCACCAGCCACGCGAATCGACCTACTGGCGACAATCCCGCCTAAAGAGATAACCGCTACCTCAGTAGTGCCACCGCCAATATCAACAATTAAATTACCAGTTGGTTCTTCAACCTGTAGCCCGGCCCCAATAGCGGCCGCCATTGGTTCTTCAATTAAAAAGACTTCTCGGGCCCCTGCATGCCGTCCAGCATCCATAACTGCGCGTTTTTCCACCTCTGTAACTCCCGAAGGAACTCCGATAATTACTCGCGGGGCCAGAATGCCCACATTTTTACCGGCTTTATTAATAAAATAATGGAGCATGCGCTCAGTGACATCAAAATCAGCGATTACGCCATCTTTCATAGGCCTAACCGCCACAATATTCCCCGGGGTTCTTCCCACCATTTGATTAGCTTCATTACCCACGGCAATAATCTCATTATCTTCTCGGTTCATCGCTACCACAGTTGGTTCTTGTAGAACTATACCCCTACCCTGCACATAGACTAAGGTATTGGCCGTACCCAGATCAATTCCCATATCTCTAACAAAATAGCCCAATAATGATTTAAACATTAAATGACTCCCTTCCCATCTATTAATCTATTTTTATTCCTTTGGAAAATATCCCTTTTCCTTCAAACTAACAAACTGCTTTTCGCCAAAAATAATATGATCAATGACATTTATCCCTAAAATTTCGCCCGAATCATAAAGACGGGTGGTAATTAAAATATCATCAGCACTAGGCGACGGATCACCGCTGGGATGATTATGGGTTAAAATTAATCTGGCACTACTCATTTTAATGGCTTCCTTAAAAACTTCTCGAGGATGTACTAGCGAAGAACTTAGGGTACCGATGGAACTGGTTTCCACCTTCATTACTTGACTTTTGGTATTTAAATGAAGCACTTTAAAATATTCTCGGTCTAAATCTTGAAATCCACCTTGTAATAAAACAAAAACATCTTCCGGGCTTTTGATCATCGGTAATTGGACCGGATTATCAGTTAAAACCCTTCTTCCTAATTCAATTGCTGCTTTTAGTTGGACCGCTTTGGCTTGCCCGATGCCGTGAATTTTAGCCAATTCCGAGACCGAAGCCTTGGCCAGCCCCCGAATATCGCCATAGGTAACTAAAATTTGTTGAGCCAGAGTTAAGGCGGTTTGCCGCGCGGTCCCAGTACGCAGCATAATGGCGATTAATTCTGCTAAAGAAAGTTGAGCAGCTCCATAATGTATTAGTCGTTCCCGAGGTCTGGTTTCAGCAGGAAGATCTTTAATCCGTTGATTACTCACTAGTAGAAATACCTCACCAAATAGAAAATTGAAAATCTTCCAACATTAATACTAGCTTTTGCAAGGGAAGGCCAACTACATTAAAGTAACAACCCTTAATACTTTCTACTAAAGTAGCTCCCTTACCTTGAATTCCGTATGCTCCGGCTTTATCTAATGAATCACCAGAAGCAACATAAGCATCAATCTCTCTTTCCTTCAATTCGCGAAAAAGCACTTTCGTTTCTAAAGCAACAACTTGAGAACGTTGCTTAGGGGTATCGATAATGGCTAATCCGGTAAATACACTATGTTCTTTACCGCTCAAAAGCCTTAACATCTCTTTTGCTTCAGCGGCATCTTTTGGTTTACCGAGAATTCTATTTTCTAAGGTTACAATAGTATCAGCCCCAATTACTAAAGCATTAGTTAATTGACTAGCAATAGTTTCGGCTTTGGTTTTGGCCAGGGCTTTTACTAAGGTACTCGGCTCTGTTATGTTGTTAAAATTTTCTTCAGCAATATTACTGGGTTTAATCTGAAATTTGATTCCTAATTGCCTTAATAACGCTGCTCTTCTGGGAGAAGCAGATGCTAACACAATATCTTTCATTAGTTAGATCAGTCCAATCTACGATAAATAAAGAAAGCTATGATAATTCCAATCAGAGTAGCTAAATCAAAGCGTATTGAAAAACCAAAGGTCAGGGAAAAAACATCTGCAATACTAAATGGTCGCGGTTGTAACTCTAAACTTTGGCCTATTGCCAAAAAAGGAAGATACGGTTTTAAGACTTGTCCTAAGAGAGAACCTAAAATTAAACCAATGATCATTAAAATACTTAATAAAAGCCAGTTGTGATTTTTATTACGCAGCGAAGTCTTCACCCCATTTTAATACATAGATTTACTTTAAACTTCGGTCGATTAATTAATGGTTTTATGATTCCACATTAATCGTCAAAATCCTTTTAAAAGCGCAAATAATAATTAATAAACTTTAGCATAACCTCATAACCAGGTTGGTTCAATCTCCCCCGCCAAAAAACGGGCCATGCCTTCGGCCTCAGGTCCCGGAATCGTAAAATTAGCCTTTTCTAACAAATTACTAGGGGAATGCTCCATCGCAATGGCACTACCACAATAATCAAACAATTCCAGATCATTATGGCCGTCGCCAAAGGCCAGTACTTTTTTTAAAGGAATCCGTAATTGTTTCGAAATCCATTTTAAAGCTCTCCCTTTTGAGGCGGCCGGATCAAATACTTCCAAAAACCAATCCTCCGTTTCCCGGGGGGGCCATAAGATCAAAGCGGGCTTTGGTTTAACATTTTCGCGAATTTTTTGAATAATATAATTAACATAATCCTTGTTACCTACAAACAAAT
>JANQHU010000300.1 GCA_028282485.1 Bacillota bacterium | reverse complement strand
AAAGAATAGCTTTACTCTTTACCCTACCCTACCAAAGCCGCTTATCATTTAAAGGCTCAAGTATCCCACCACGGCCGCATTAATTCCCAATTACCCAATACCAAAAAAGTTAGTACCAAAAAAATCGATACTAACATTAACGGTGGGGGACCTTTAGTCCGGGTTAAAGTTAAAAATGGCGGTATTAGTATTAGAAATAATCAGTTTTAGTCCAGATAACTGCTTTGTTGATGTCGGCAGGCCTGCATCAATTCATCGATTTGCAATAATTGTTTTTCTTCCCGATTACTAATTTGGGATAGGCCTTGATTGTAAAATCCTTCTAAGAAGCGATACTGTTGGTAGGTCTTAATAAAGAATAAGACCCCCAGATGATGTTCTTTTTTAGCTTTCTTGAGACTGGCTACTTTTCCTTGCACTTTCATTAGTACCTCTTCCCTTCCTTCCTCTGGAGTAATTTTAAAAGTCAGATTTAAGAAAACCTGGCTTTTTTTAAATTTTTTAAAGAAATTTGTAAAATCTTGATGATTTAAAGAAATCTTGGCCCCACAAGGATTGAGATCAGTAATGACTCCTTCACAGGCTGTCTCATTGGGGGTAAATCCGCCCTTAACATCAATGGTTAGCGACTGACACGCAACTGGAATTTCGGTTTTTAAGCGTAAAAAAGAGCGTTTAAAAAAATTAATGCTTTTGGGAATAATCTCACAAATATAAATCCATCCCTCATTTTCCCGACGGCATCTTTTAAATTTCACTCGCATGGTGGCGTAAAGACGAAAAACATCACTAATAATCAGTTCCCCCACCGCGAATTTTAATTCTTCTGGCTCTGTTGGTAGGTATAAAATAATGTCCTGATTATCCAGTAATGTTTGTTCTACATCATAACAAATATTCCCGATTAACAATTCCGGCTTTAACCCTTGAAAGACTTCCCCCATGGTAATCTCCAACCCCTTAACTCTTTTATAATCCGTTATCTAATCAAACTAAAATTATTTATTTTTATAATATAAAATTAATATTAAGAAGAAAAAAATTTCAATAAATAATTTAAAGGTTTTGTACCTTATATCGGTCAAAAATAAAAAAAGTTAAGGGATTTTTGATTTTTTTTGTTTATTTATAAATGATTATTTATTTCCCGTAAGGCGGTTAAAAGAGTCTCGATTTCGGCAAAAGTATTAAAATAACCTAGGCTAACCCGCAAAGTACCAGTGGTCGTAGTTCCAATTGTGCGGTGGGCTAGTGGGGCACAGTGGAGTCCGGCCCGGGTGGCTATGCCATAACCTTGGTCTAAGACATAGGCCACTTCATTGGGAGTAACTCCGTTAAATACCAGCGAGACTACTCCGGCATTTCGTTTTGGATCTCGCGGGGCATAAAGCCGCAGCTGAGGCAACTGAGGTAGTTCCTCGTAAAGATAGGTCAGTAATTCTTGCTTGTGAACCCCAAGCTTGGCTAAACCTACTTGCTCAAGATAGCCCACGGCCGCTCCCAAACCGATAATCCCCGGTACATTTAGAGTGCCACTTTCAAAGGCATCTGGGAGTTCAGTGGGTTGGGTCAAACTTTCCGAGAGACTACCAGTCCCTCCTTCGATAAAGCTGGTCAAATTAATTCGCGGACTAATATAAAGACCACCAATTCCTTGGGGGCCCATTAAACTCTTGTGGCCGGGAAAGGCTAATAGATCAATTCCAGCGGCCACCACATCCAAGGGTAAGCTTCCCGCCGTTTGGGAGGCATCCACTAAGTAGTATAAGCCTTTTTCCCGAGCCCATGCCCCTATTTCAGCAATAGGGAAAATAGTTCCGGTCACATTAGAAGCATGCAGGGTTACAATTAATTTAGTCTCCTTGGTGAGAGCGGCCTCAAGTAAGTTAAAGTCAAACTCCCCCTCCAGATTTCCCGGTAAAAAGGTAGTATTGACGCCTTGCGCCGCTAAGGCCTGCAGGGGGCGGGCTACCGCATTATGCTCCATCCCGGTAGAGATTACATGATCCCCCGGTTGTAAAAGCCCTTTCAGGGCAATATTGAGAGCCATGGTCGCATTCATGGTAAAAACAAGCCGCTCCGGCTTAGTAATATTAAAAAAACGAGCGATTTCGCCCCGGGCCTGAGCTACTTTTTCCCCGGTAGTTAAAGCCATGGTATGCATACCCCGCCCCGGGTTAGCTGCAAATTGCCGCAGACAACGATCCATTTCCTGATAGACAACTTCCGGTTTGGGAAAAGAGGTGGCGGCTTGATCAAGATAAATCATCTTAAGAATCTCCTGCTACTTCTTCATCATAAACCATTTTGGCTAAGGGAAAAGGGGCGATGGCCCGCTCTAATACCCCTTGAATATAAGAGATCATAATGCCATAGTTAGTCATGGGAATCTCTTCCTTAGTCGTGGCTGCTACGCGATAACACATTTCCCGCCGATTTAACATACAGCCACCACAGTGAATCGCAAATTGAAAGCGTCTTAAATCTTCCGGAAAAAAGCTCCCCGAGGCCCATTCAAATTCCAAATCTGCTCCCGAACGTTGCCGCAGCCAGCGGGGCAATTTTACTTTGCCAATATCATCAGCCTGGCGGTGATGGGTACAACCCTCCACTACCAAAACCCGATCCCCAGACTGCAATCGGTCTATAGCGCTCAGAGCTCGTACCGCTTGGACCAGATCCCCTTTATAACGGGAAAAGAGAATCGAAAAAGTGGTTAGAGGAATTTCTAAGGGGGTATCGGCACTCACTTTTAAAACAGCTTGGGAGTCAGTTACCACTAAAGCCGGTTTTTTCGTTAAGCTCGCTAAAGTTTCTTGGAGTTCGTACTCTTTAGTAACCACGGCCATGGCATCACTCTCGATCACATCCCGAATCACTTGTTGTTGGGGTAAGATTAAACGCCCTTTAGGAGCCGCTTTATCAATGGGGGTTACCAAAACCACAAAATCCCCCGGCTTAATCAAATCTCCCACTAGGCGCAAGTCTCCGTCTAGATCCGGAGCACTTTTGGCAATTTCCCGTTTTAAAAGATCAATTCCCTGTCCGTTCAGGGCACTGACGGCCATTAACTTAATCCCCAACTTTTTTTGCCACTGCTCCAGCTCGACAGGCTCAACTGGGCAACAGTCAATTTTATTAATAACTCCAATTAAAGGAATCTTTCTTTCTTTAATCTGTGTGACTAAGGACTCTTCTTCAGGACCGATTCCGGTCTCGGCGTTTATCACTAAAACAGCATAATCAGTCTTTCGTAAAATTTCGGTCGTCTTTAAAACTCTCAACTCTCCCAGTTCTCCAGTATCATCAATCCCCGCCGTATCAATTAGAACTACCGGGCCAATAGGCAGCAACTCCATGGTTTTCGAAACCGGATCAGTGGTCGTACCGGGAACCGGGGAAACTACGGCTAATTCTTGATTAGTGATCGCATTAATTAAGCTAGACTTTCCTGCATTTCTTTTGCCAAAAATTCCAATATGTAAACGATTTCCGAGAGGGGTAGTATTCATCTGTTTCACTCCTATCTCTTGCGGCCGGGAATGCCCGGGGCCGTTAATTCGAGAGGATTCATGATTTGTTGCAAATCCTCTGGGGACATTATTTTTGACTCTAAGACGACTTCTTTAATAGTTTGGCGATTACGATAAGCGATTTGGGCTATTTCGGTAGCCTTCTCGTAACCCAGATGGGGTACTAAAGCAGTAGCTGTCACCAGGCTTTCCTCCAATAATTTCAAACAATGTGCTTGATTAGCTTTAATTT
>JANQHU010000274.1 GCA_028282485.1 Bacillota bacterium | reverse complement strand
ATTAGCAGTATCCCCATTAGCAGCCACCCGGTCACAACCGACTAAAACCGCCCCGATCTTACCTTCTTTCATCACAATTGAAGCCATATTATCACAAATCAAAGTAACATCAACGCCAGATTCTTGCAATTCCCAAGCGGTAAGTCGTGCTCCTTGCAATAAAGGACGGGTCTCGTCTGCATATACCTTAAAATTGATTCCCCGTTCTAACCCAAGATAAATAGGGGCCAGAGCCGTGCCGTATTTAGCCGTAGCAATTGTCCCGGCATTACAATGAGTGAGGAGCCCCATACCATCCTGGAGTAGGCTCAGGCCGTATTCCCCGATGGCACGACAGACCGCTTCATCTTCTTGGCATATATTAACTGCTTCTTCCTTGAGCCGACTCTTCAACTCATTAATACTTTTATCGCCATTTTCCAAAACAACTTTTTCCATACGGTTTAGAGCCCAAAATAAATTGACTGCGGTCGGCCGGGCGGAGGCTAAATAATCTTTTACTCCTCGAAATTCTTTCACAAAATCCTCATATCGGCTAGCGGTTGACTGCTTAACTCCCAGATAGGCTCCAAAAGCTGCGGTAATCCCGATTGCCGGAGCTCCCCTAACCCGCAAGTTATAAATAGCTTCCCAAATACTCTCTTGATTATTAAGTCTTAAAAAGACTTTCTCATTAGGTAATAAGGTCTGATCGAGAATTACCAAAACATTACTATCATCATCTAACGAAACCGCGCGCATTTCATTGAATAAATAACTCAAAATCTCAACCTCCTAATTAATTGGTGCTTAATATTACTGCAACTCATCCATCTAAATAACCAGCTAGCTAGGTCTAGCCTGAAATCTTTTTCCGCAGAATGGCCCCCTCCGGAATCTCTCTGGCCACCGGGAACTTAACTTGATAAGTATTATGGGCCACTAGGAGCGGCTCGCCAGCTTGATTAACCATTTGGTGGGTATCCAAAAAAAGATTCTTTTCCGGTAACAGAATTTCCACCTGATCACCCACCTGTAGCCGATTGCGAACCTCGACTAAAATTTGCGAATCGGCCGGATCATAGGCAAGAACTTTGCCCACTAATTCGTGAGTTTGGATTTTTTTAAATTCTGTCTGCATCTCATTGACTTTGGCCAGAGGCTCTTTTTTTAAATAAAAGCCCGTGGTATAACCACGATGAGCCAGCTTTTGTAACTCTTCCAACCATTCTGGTTTACACTGATATTTCTCAGGATCACTTAGCGCTAAATCTAAAGCCTCGCGATAGATTTTAGTTACTAAGGCTACATAATAAGCGGATTTAATTCGGCCTTCTACTTTTAAGGAAGTCACTCCCGCTGCTAATATCTGGGGTAAATACGCGATCATACAGAGATCTTTCGAACTTAATAAATAATTATAACGCTCATCCCCAGTGAGTAACAATGGCTCCGCCTGGCCTTTCTTATCATAAAGGAGATACTCAAAACGGCAAGGCTGGGAACAATCTCCCCGGTTAGAACTCCGATCCGTTAAATATTCCGACAAAAAACAGCGCCCCGAATAGGCCATACACATAGCGCCGTGCACAAAAATTTCAAACTCCACTTCGTTGACCTTACTGGTAATAGCTCCCATCTCTTTTAGGCTGAGCTCCCTCGCCAAAACAACTCGTTTCACCCCTTGGTGCTGCCAAAAACGTACTGCTGCCAGATTAGTGATATTGGCTTGTGTGCTTAAATGGACCGAAAGCTGGGGGGCAAGTTGCTGCAGCAGACTGAGAACCCCGGGATCAGCCACAATCACTCCATCAACTCCTAATGCATTCAGACGGGGAATAAGCTCAGTTAAGGAATCCAAGTCAGTATTAGTCATAAAAGCATTTAAGGCCACATAAACCTTGACTCCTTTTTGGTAAGCTAGGTTTAAACCTAATTCTAAATCGGCTAGACTCATTTCCGCCTTGGCCGCTCGTAAGCTGAGGCCGGCTAGGCCCACATAAACTGCATCCGCCCCATAAAGTAATGCGGTTTTTAATTTTTCTAAATTACCTGCCGGAATTAATAATTCGGGTTTGCTGGTTAACATTTCTTATTTTACTCCTGTATAACTAGGTTCTAAAGCTAGTTCTTCTAAATTTTTTTGTTTTAAGTTTTTCATTTCCAGGTAAATAATAATTACCGTAATAATTGAGGAAAGAAGATCGGCTATTGGTTCCGCGTAAAAAATACCATCTAAGGCAAAAAAACGGGGTAGAATCAGTAAGGCCGGGATTAAAAACAACACTTGCCGCGAAAGGCTAAGTAACATGGCCAGCAAAGGTTTTCCCGCTGCTTGAAAATAACTGGCGGAAATAATTTGCAATCCTAAAATTGGTAAAAAAATAAAAAAGACACGCATGGCCTTGGTGCCGATTATCACTAATTGACGATCCGTACTATTAAACATTCTAATTAATTCCACTGGAAAAAGCATTACCAAAACAAAACCTATTAAAACTATTACCGTGGCTGCTAAATTTGCTATTTTAAGCGTCTCAATGACTCGGCCGAACTTTTTAGCACCATAATTATAACCAATTATCGGTTGGGCTCCTTGGCTTACTCCAAAAACCGGCATTAAGAGAAATAAAGCCACACTATTTATTATCCCCATTACTGCAATTGCCGTGTCCCCACCATATTGGGCCAAACTATTATTAAAGAGAATCGCCACAACACAAGCTGCAATCTGAATGGAAAAAGATGGCGAGCCAAAAGCCATAATTTTCAGGACAACCTCTTTTTTTAATTTAAAATATTGCCGTCGCAGTTTCAACTGGCTGCGCTTGCTCAAAAAATAAGACATCACCCACAAAGCTGCCACTAAATGCGAAATAATTGTGCCGAAAGCCGCTCCTTTAATCCCTAGCTTTAAGCCAAAAATAAAAATAGAGTTCAAAATAATATTTAAAACGGCTCCAATGATCATTGTCAACATGGCCATCTGCGGATTTCCTTCGGCCCGAATAAAATTATTCATCCCAAAGCCAATTATTTGAAATAGAGATCCCCATAAGATTATTTGTAGATAATCTGTAGCATAAGGCATTATCCCCGGACTAGCCCCAAAAAGTTTTAATAAAGGATTTAAAAAGATTAGGCCCCCCGTGGTAATTAGTGCAGCAATAATCAGCATTAAAACTAAGCCATTTCCGACTATTAATTCGGCTTCTTCCTTTTTTTTCTCCCCTAAACGCAGAGAGATCAAAGCTGTTGCTCCAAAGCCGATTAACATGGCTAAGGCTAATAAAACCATCATTAGCGGAAAGCTTACGGTTACTGCGGCAATCCCAATGGAACCCACGCCCCGCCCTACAAAAATTCGATCAACCACATTATAAATAGCGTGAACAATCATTCCCGTAATTGCCGCTAAAGCAAACTTTAATAATAATTTAAAAATCTTTTCTTCACCCATAAGATCCGCATTAGCCATCGGTACTGCTCCTTTTTAATTCCTTTTTTTTCATATATTATTTACTAGTGACTTTAATTCAATTATCCCAATTATAGCAAAAAAAAAATTTGATTAAAAGCTTTTCTTTTCAAATAAAAACCAGATAAAACTAGAAAAAAACATATTCAAATCTTGATTCCAGTGCTATAATTAGAATAAACATTTTATTGTAAAATTTTTGTCCTTGACATTTAACTCTGATCCTGATTATACTATTTGTTACTAATTTACATTAAAATATTAAATATTTAAAACTTATATTTAGGAGGAAGACTATGGCTCGTATTTTTAATGAACCTAGCCGCACTTTCAGCGAATACTTACTAATTCCCAATTTAACCCGCAAGGATTGTATTCCGGATAATGTGAATTTAACAACTCCCATTGCTCGCTTTCAAAAAGGAGAAACTCCTCCTTTATCCATAAATCTGCCCATTGTTTCCGCAATTATGCAATCCGTCTCCAATGATACTATGGCAATTGCCCTGGCCAGGTGTGGCGGCTTATCATTTATTTATGGCTCCCAGTCTATTGAGAGCCAAGCGGAAATGGTTCGTAAGGTGAAAAACTACAAAGCTGGTTTTGTGATCAGTGATTCGAATATTGCTCCAAAGGCTACCTTAAAAGAGGTCTTAGCTTTAATTGAAAAGACAGGTCATTCCACCAGTGCCATCACCGAAGATGGCTCCCCCAAAGGAAAACTCCTAGGTATCATCACCAGCCGGGATTATCGGGTAGGCAAATGCTCTTTAGAAACGAAAATCATCGAACTAATGACCCCTTTTTCAGCTCTGGTTTACGGGAAAGAAGGGATTACTTTATCCGAAGCCAACGAGCTCATCTGGCAGCATAAATTAAATTGTTTACCGATTATCGACGACCAGCAAAGACTCTGCTACCTAGTTTTTCGAAAAGATTATACTTCACATAAAGAAAATCCTAACGAACTATTGGATGCCCATAAGAAACTCCGGGTCGGAGCAGGGATTAACTCCCGGGATTATCGAGAGAGGGTTCCGGCTCTAGTAGCAGCCGGGGTTGATGTTCTATGCGTTGATTCCTCCGACGGTTTTTCCGAATGGCAGCGAGAAGCTATTGAGTATGTTAAAAAGACCTATCACGGGGAAGTAAAGATCGGTGGGGGAAACGTGGTTGATGCTGAAGGCTTTCATTATCTTGCTGCAGCCGGGGCCGACTTTATTAAAGTAGGAATTGGTGGCGGTTCCATCTGTATCACCCGGGAACAAAAAGGCATTGGCCGGGGCCAAGCTACTGCCGTCATCGAAGTTGCCAAAGCCCGGGATGAATATTATCAAAAAACAGGAACCTACATTCCCATTTGTTCCGATGGGGGTATTGTCCATGATTACCATTTAGTTCTGGCTTTAGCCATGGGAGCTGATTTCATTATGCTGGGCCGCTATTTCGCCAGGTTTGACGAAAGCCCGACCCGCCGCATTCGCATGGGAATGAATTACGTTAAAGAATACTGGGGGGAAGGCTCTAACCGGGCTCGCAACTGGCAACGCTATGATATGGGAGGCGATAAAGGCCTCCATTTTGAGGAAGGAGTCGATAGTTACGTTCCCTACGCTGGTAACCTCAAAGATAATTTAGACATTACCATTAGCAAAGTAAAAGCTACCATGTGTAGTTGCGGCTCCATTTCCATTCCTGAACTCCAAAAAACAGCACGAATTACCTTAGTTTCGGCTATTAGCATTCGGGAAGGCGGGGCACATGATGTCATCTTAAAAAAAGAGAAT
>JANQHU010000264.1 GCA_028282485.1 Bacillota bacterium | reverse complement strand
CTGGTAAGGTTTTAGTAATTTTGAGAGGCATTTCAAAAGAGTGGTTTTTCCGGAACCATTGGGCCCAATAATTCCATTAAAACTACCTTTTTGAATTTGAAAGGTTAAGTTAGAAAAAAGCGGGTGCTGATGATATTGAAAACTAAGATTATTTACTTCAATGACAATTTGATTTTTCATTAGGTATTAAATCCTTAAATTAATTTTTGTGGTTATTTTTAGCGGCTAAATAAAAAAAGAAGGGAGCTCCGCCTAAAGCGGTGATAATCCCTACTGGTAATTCTGTGGGAGATAGGAGAGTCCGAGCCAGGGTATCCGCTGTTAATAAAAAAATACTGCCACTGAGCGCCGCTAGAGGTAATAAATATTTGTGAGAGGGCCCGGTGAGAAAGCGGGTTAGATGGGGAGTGATTAGGCCGACAAATCCGATAGTACCACTAGTACTTACTGCCGCTGCTACTAAGAGAGAGGATATAATAATTAGTTTTTTTTGTACCGAAATAACTTTTAGGCCTAGATAATGGGCCTTTTCATTACCTAATAATAATAGGTCTAATTCTGAACGATAAGTGAGTAATAGCAGAAAACCACCCAAAAAATACGGCAGAATAACCCCTATTTGCTGCCAGTGACTAGCACTAAGATTACCCATTAGCCAGAACATAATATTGGGAACTTCTTGACGATGAAAAAACATTAGTAAGGAAGTCAGGGCCGACAAAAAAGAAGAGATCGCAATTCCCGATAAAAGTAAAGTACTATTATTCAAGTGGGAATTATTCCGAGCAAATTGGTATACTAATAAAGAACTAAGCATCGCTCCCAGAAAAGCAAATAAAGGGATCGGACTTAAGGGAATGATCCCCCAAGCTAAATTACTAATAAAAGCAAGACTGGCTCCCAGAGAAGCTCCGGAAGAGGCTCCAATAATATAGGGATCGGCTAACGGGTTCCGGAAAAGGGCTTGAAAAACAGTTCCACAGATAGCTAAGGCGGCTCCAATAAGCACCGCCATTAAAACGCGCGGTAGGCGTATTTCAAAAATAATTTGCCCAATCACTTGTTGATCATTATTTAAGGGTACATTAAGCAATTTTTGTTTCAATAAGATTAGAATATCCCCAATTTTAATGGGAACGCTCCCCACACTAATGGCAATTAAGACTATGAAGATTAGAATAAGCAACAAAATTGCCACCCAATATTTTTGTTGCCCGGGCGAGGTGGAAAAATAATTTTTAATCATTAAAACTAGTGACTTTCCTTGATTATTTCAACTAATTTAGGCAAAGAATCTATCAGCGCTGGTCCAGGGCGATAAAATTGATCGGTAATTAGTTGATATACTTGTTTTTTTTTGACTGCTGCAATATTTTGATAAAGCGGATTATGATAAAGATTGCCGGGGGGAGTATCTGTGAGAATAATATCCGGATTACGAGCAATGATTACCTCGTTTGTCAGTTTTCCCCAAGGTTTGGTTAAATCATAAGCAATATTGAAACCACCTGCTAAAGTAATGGCTTCGTCTAAAAAAGAACCAGGTCCGGCAGTCCAGTTTGAGTCATGTCCCAGATGGATATAGATTTTTAAATCTTTTTGATGAAGATTTTGACCTTGTTTTTTGAGGGCAAATAATTTTTTGTGGAGTTTATTCGTCAACAGCCCGCCGATTTCTTGCCTTCCGGTTGCTAAGCTAATTAGGGATATGGAATCAATAATTCCGTCAAATGATTGGGGATTAACAATTATTAACGGAATATGCAGTTTTATTAATTTTTCTAAAGATTCACGCCCATTTAAAACACTTGCGATAATTAAATCAGGCTGCAGGGAAATTATTTTTTCCATATTTAAGGGAGTGAGCTCACCAATTTTTTTGATTTGGGTATTTTGAGAGGGATAACTACACCAGTTTGTGGCTCCAACTAGATACTTTGCTAAACCAAGAGAAAGCAGAATCTCCGTATTACTGGGAACAGTGGAAATAATTCTTTGGGGTTTTTGGGGAATAACTACTTTTCTTTGTAATTGATCAGTAATCTGTCTCGGAAAAGGATGCCCTTTAGCCGAG